>CAUVMU010000177.1:0-4308 GCA_963552775.1 uncultured Eggerthellaceae bacterium
TCGTGTACAATACGCTGCCCTTGGTGAAGGACAACACGAAGAACGCTGCATAGGGCGGACGTTCGCGTTCAAGGAGGAAAACGATGAGCCAGATATGCCCCGTCTGCAACAACGAGGCGGCCGATAACGCTGCAACCTGCCCATTCTGTGGGTTCAAGCTCGCAGGGTCGACCCAGCGCTTCAAACCCGTGGCCTTGGAGGACGAGGCTTTCCTCTCGCCGGCTCAAGCGCATCAGCACGCCGAGCTCAAGGTGGTGCGCGGCCCTCAGACCGGTATGACCATCGAGTTGAAGGAGGGGCACCTCATCATCGGGCGCAACCCGCAATGCGACATCTTCCTCAACGACATGACGGTTTCCCGCAAGCACGCGACCGTCGAGGTTGCAGTAGACGGGTGCGTGATCGAGGACACGAACTCCTACAACGGCGTATGGGTCAACGACCAGCCCGTCGATCGCCGCACGTTGCAGGACCGCGACCTGATCCAGATAGGGACGTTCTGCCTGCTGTACCAGGAGCGCTAGGAGAAACGCGTCGTCTGCTCGCACGACCGCTTTCGGCGGGCGGATGCTTGCAGGCGGGCCGCTGCAGCGTTACGCTTGCACAATGCCAGGAGGGTGGCTGGCGAATCGTTCGTTGAGAGGTAGATCCATGGAGCTGATGTCCGGGAACGAGGCCATCGCACGGGGTGCATGGCAGGCCGGAGCGCATATCGGCGTCGCCTATCCGGGCACGCCTTCGACCGAAACGCTCGAGACGTTCGCGCGCTACGAGGGCGTGTACGCGGAATGGTGCACGAACGAGAAGGTCGCCGTCGAGGTGGGCGTCGGTGCCTCGGCCGCCGGCGCGCGCGTGCTGTCCACGATGAAGCACGTCGGCGTCAACGTGGCCGCCGATCCGCTGTTCACGGCGGCTTATACGGGCGTGGGCGGCGGTTTCGTCGTACTCGCCGCCGACGATCCGGGCATGTACTCTTCCCAAAACGAGCAGGACTCGCACTGGTATGCGCGCGCGGCGCACATCCCCATGCTCGATCCAGCCGATTCGCAGGAAGCGCTCGATTTCACGCACGATGCGTTCGAACTCTCCGAGCGCTTCGATGTTCCGTTCTTCATCCGCTCGTCCGTGCGCGTCTCGCACACAAAGACCCCGGTCGAAGTCGCCGCGCGCGCCGAGGCACCGCGGAAGCCCTACGAGAAGAACGCGGCGAAGTGGGTCATGATGCCCGCATTCGCCAAGCCGCGGCGGACAGTGCAGCTCGCACGCGTCAAGGAGATGGCCGCCTGGGCCGAAACCTGCCCCTACAACCGTATCGAACGACGTGGAGGCGCCGTCGGGGTCGTCTGCGCAGGCGCGGTCTACCAGCACGTACGTGAGGCGCTGCCCGAGGCCTCGGTCTTCAAGCTCGGCCTCACCTGGCCGCTTCCTGCAGACGCGCTGCGTTCCTTCGCCGCCGAGGTCGAATCGCTCTACGTGGTCGAGGAAGCTTCGACGTACCTTTCAGAACAGGTGCGCGCGCTTGGTATCGAGGTCGCATCCTTTTCCCATCCGCTTCCGCAGGAGGGGGAACTGAGCCCCGGCCTCATTCGCACGGCGTTCGGGTTCGCGGAGCCCGCGCACGCGGAATCGCCGCACGACGTGCCCTCCCGTCCGCCTGCGCTCTGCCCCGGATGCCCCCACCGTCTGGTCTTCAAGGAACTCGCGCGCATGAAGGCCATCGTCACCGGCGATATCGGATGCTACACGCTCGGTGCGCTGCCGCCGCTTGCGGCGATGGACACCTGCGTTGACATGGGCGCATCCGTCTCGATGTCGCACGGTTTCGAGCTGGCGCTTGCCGGCGTCGAGCACAGGCCTGTCGTCGCCGTTATCGGGGATTCCACGTTCGCCCATTCAGGCCTCTCATCGCTCATGTCCACGGTGTACAACCAGGGCGTGGGAACCGTCTGCATCCTCGATAACCGTACGACCGCCATGACGGGCCGTCAGGGCAACCCCTTCAACGGGGAAACGTTGCAGAAGCGCCCAAGCCGCGAGATGGACCTTATCGCCGTGCTGCGCGCCATCGGCGTGGACAACATCGCGGAAGTCGACCCCCATGACGCGCTCGCCGTGCGCGCCGCCCTGAAGAAGGCAACCCGTGAGGAAGCGGATGCGCTGTCGGTCATCGTGTTCAAGGCGCCCTGCGTCCTGCTCTCGCGCGAGCGCCGTGCACCGTACTTCGTCAACGGTTCCTGCCGAAGCTGCGGGGCCTGCACGACGCTCGGCTGCCCGGCGATTTCGAAAGATGCCGAGACGGGTGTCGCCGCCATCGACGCGGCGCTGTGCATCGGATGCGGGCAGTGCCGCCAGTACTGCGCGTTCGACGCGATCGAACAGCTTTCGCAGTCCGCACTGAAAGGGGGCCGTTGATGCAGACGCAAACCGTAATGCTCTGCGGCGTCGGCGGGCAGGGGACCATCCTTGCCGCCGACCTGCTCGCCCGCGCGGCGCTCGCTGCGGGCTTCGAGGTGAAGGTGTCCGAAATCCACGGTATGGCCCAGCGCGGCGGGGCGGTGACCACGGTCGTGCGCTTCGGCGACGACGTGCGTTCCATGGTGGCCGATCCGGGGTGCGCCGATTGCATCGTCTCGTTCGAGACAACGGAGGCCCTGCGCAACCAGGCCTTCTTGAAAGAAGGCGGCTATCTGCTCGTATCCTCCGAAACGATAAAACCTCTGCCCGTGGCATGCGGGCGCGCTTCCATGCCCCATGATGCAAAGGGGGGCCTCGCGCGCGCGGGCGCGGTCCTCATCGAGTCGGGGGCGCTTGCCGAGCGCGCGGGAAACGCGAAGTGCGAGAACGTGGTGCTCCTCGGTGCGCTCGAGGCACGCCTGGGTTTCGGCACCGAGCTCTGGAAAGACGTCATCGAGGACCGCGTTCCGCCGAAGACCGTTGAAGCGAACCTGCGAGCCTTCGATCTGGGACTCGAATTCGCTTCGGGAGCACTCGCGTAACCCCATGGCGCCCTTTGAGCGCGAAAGAGGCTCTGCACCTGTTCCGGTGCGCGCCGACGACAGGACCTTTGCACCTGCGGGCACGGAGGCTCCCCGCAAATCCGCCGCTTCGAAATGCATCCGTAAACCCGTGCACCCGGTTGTCGGACGCTTCGCCCCGAGCCCGACCGGGCGCATGCACGCAGGGAACGTGTTCGCAGCCCTTATGTCCTGGTTGATTGCGAAATCGCAGGACGGGCGCATCGTGCTGCGAATCGAGGACCTTGACGTGCAACGGTCGCGCGCCGCGTACGCGGACCAGGTTCAGCGCGATTTCGAGCTCTTAGGGCTCACGTGGGACGAGGGACCGTACTTTCAGCAGGGGAGAAACGAGGCCTATCGCGCCGCGTTCGAATCGCTTGAGGAACGCGGCCTGATCTACCCGTGTTTCTGTTCGCGCGCCGACCTGCATGCCGCATCCGCGCCCCATCGGGGAGAGAAACTCGTGTACCCCGGCACCTGCCGCAATCTGAGCGTTGCCGAACGTAACCGCCGCTCAGCAGAGCGCACGCCCGCTTGGCGCATACGCGTCCCTGCCCGCAGCTGGAGCATCGACGACCTGGTTCAAGGGGGATATGCTCAGAACCTCGCGCGCGACTGCGGCGATTTCCTCGTTCGGCGCTCGGACGGGGCCTTCGCCTACCAGCTCGCCGTCATCCTCGACGATGCGGTTCAGGGGGTCAACTGCGTCGTTCGCGGCGTCGACCTGCTCTGCTCGACGCCTCAGCAGCTGTTCTTGCAGGAAACGCTCGGCATACCGCACCCCGCGTATGCGCACGTTCCGTTGCTTGTCGCCGAGCGCGACCGTCGCCTCTCAAAACGTGACCGCGATGCCGGAATCGACGCGCTGCTCGCTGCCTACAAGACACCTGCAGGTATCGTCGGACACATCGCGTACCTTGCCGGTCTTGCCGACGCGGACGAGCCTGCAACCCCCGAAGCGCTGCTCGCCGGATTCGATGTCCGAACCCTGCCGCAGCGCTTTCCCAACCGCGTTCAGATTCTTTGGCGATAGCCTTCGATTATCGAAATTCCCTGAACGTCTGTGGCCAAAAATCGGGATTGTGTATAGGTGCTGGACACAAATCGGCTTTGTGTATAGATTTTCAGGCGGAAACCGGGAGCATTCGTAGCCTTTTTCAGCCTTTTTCAGTACACGGCGGAATTCGCTTCGTGTAAATCCAGGTCACAAAATCGAAAGCGTTCAAGGGGCTTTGCAGGTCCCTTGCCGAACCTATACACAATCCCGATTTTTGGCCACGACCTCTACACA
>CAUVMU010000178.1:0-4292 GCA_963552775.1 uncultured Eggerthellaceae bacterium
CGCCATCGCCTGCGCCATCGCCGCGCTCGCCTGCGCCGCGCTGGCCCGGGCCCGCTCCGACTGGAGGGCGCCCGGCGCCGCCGTGGCGGCCCTCTCGGCCGCCTCGGCCGTGGCCCTGCGCGTGGCGTTCTACACCGCCGGCGGCTCCGTGTTCATGTTCTACTAGGGTCCGCCGGCATCCGCCTCGGCCCTTACCCCTCCAAGGGCCGTGCATCCCGGCCGCCGCCGACCTCTTGGGGCGGTGGCCTGCGGACCCTCCCTCTTGTGCAGTCCGATCCCCCAACCCCTTGCAAACCGGATTGCACAAGAGGGAGGGTCTGCGTCGTTTTCGACCCTGTTCCAGTTCTATTAAAGCTGGATTGAAGCGAGGTCGTTCGCGTTCGTCGGCCTGAAGCGCCGTTCCCGCCACGATTCTTGCAGCAGGCGGGCCGACCGTGTACGGTAGCCCTGTCGACTTACGCAGGAGGGTGCCATGACCGGGAGCGAAAGCCAGAAGCAGAAGATCCTCTACCTCATACGCCTGTTCTTCGAGCGCACCGATGCCGAGCACGGGATCACGCTCCCGTTCGTCATCGAGTACTTGGCCGAGCGCGGCATCAAATCCGAGCGCAAGGCGCTGTACCGCGATATCAAGGCGCTCAACGATTTCGGCTTCGACGTGGGCAAGATCAGCCATGGAGCCCATACGTCCTACGCGCTGAAAACGCGCCCGCTCGCCTCAGGCGAGCTGTCCCTTATGGCGGACGCGGTGCAAAGCTCGCGCTTCCTGACGCCCGAGCAGGCGGAAAGCCTGGTTGGAAAGCTGAGCTTTCTGGCGCCTCTTCACGACAGGCCTTTGTTCGAAGGGCGGGTGCACGTGGCCGGCCGCGTGAAATCCAAGGCCGACGACGTGTTCCGCACCATAGAGGTTATCCGACGAGCTCTTGCCGAGCAGCGTCGAATCGGGTATCGGTACTGCACGTACGACCTTACGGGCGACCAAGTTCTGCGCCATGAGGGAAAGCGCTATTCGGGCACGCCGGTGTGCCTTATGTACGTGGACGACCTGTACTATCTCGTTTCGTTCGACGATGAGTTCGCCGAGCTGCGCTGTTACCGCGTCGACCGCATGGTCGAGGCGTGCGTGTCCGACGAACCCGCTCTTCACAACGAGGCCATCGCCACGTTCGATCCGGAGGAGTTCGAGCAGCGCACGTTCGGCATGTACTCCGGGGAACGTGCTTCGGTCGATCTGCTCGTCGCCGAGAAGGTGATTCCCGCCATCATCGACCGCTTCGGGGCGGATGTGCCCATAGCTTCCGCTGAGGGGGCGCACGCCCGGGTCACGGTGCGCGTGGCGAAAAGCCCCGTGTTCTTCAGTTGGTTGGCCCAGTTCGGAACGCAGGTGGAGGTTCTGACGAAGTCGGTGCGCGCGGAGTACCGCGCCTATTTGGCGGCTATCGTCAGCGCGCACGAATAGGGCGCGCGCCCATCGTCTGACGCCGCACGGTACGTGCGATCGTTCGGCCCCGCTCGCCTGCACATACCTGCGTCCGCGGCTTTATCGGGTTTCGCTCGGGTGTGCAGGCTGCTCGTCCATGCTGCCGGAGCGAAATCCCCGCAGGTCGACGGTCACGTAGCCGAATCCCAGCTTCGCGAATGCGTCCACGATGCGCTCGCGGATGGGGGGCTGCGCGAGGCGTTCCACCTGGTGGGCGTCCACCTCGATGCGCGCGATCGACCCGTGCACGCGCACGCGCACCTGCGAGAAGCCCTCGCGCATGAGCAGCTGCTCGGCCGCATCGACGCGTGCGAGCGCTTCTATCGAGAGTTCGTCTCCGTAGGGGAAACGTGTGTACAAGCACGAAAACGACGGCTTATCCCAGGTGGGAAGCGCAAGGTCTCGCGAGAGGGAGCGAATCTCCTGCTTTGAGAGCCCTGTCTGTTGCAGCGGGCTTTCGCACCCGAGCTCGACGACGGCCGCATGTCCGGGCCGATGCGCGTGCACGTCGTCCGCGTTCGAGCCTTCGACCAGGATGTGCGCGCCCTCGCGTTCGGCTCGTTCGAGCATGGTGGTAAGCAGCGCCCGTTTGCACAGGTAGCAGCGGTTCTCGGGGTTGCGGTCGAATCCGGGGATGGAAAGCTCGTTCGTCTTGAATTCGATGTGGCGGATGCCTCGCGCGGTGCAGAACGCACGGGCCGATTCGAGTTCACGGGCAGGGTAGGCGGGAGAATCGGCTGTAATGGCGGTCACGGCATCGCCGAGGGTCTCATGCGCGATGGCGAGCAGGAAGGTGGAGTCGACGCCTCCCGAGAACGCCACGGCTATCCGTTCGCGCGCTTTCAGCCAGGTGCGAAGTTCCGCAAGCTTGCGGCGCGCTTCGTTCGACGGTTCCATGGGCGTTCCTTAGCGCAGCACGCGGGCGAGTTTGCCCAGCGTTTCGGGTATGGCGATGGATTGCGGGCAGTGCTTCGTGCAGCGTCCGCATCGGATGCACGCCGCAGGGCCGTTTTCAAGGGTCGTTCCCGCTGCCACAGCGGCTTCCGCCGCAGCGCGCTTTCCCTCGGCGCGCATGAGGTTGTACAGGCTCAGCAGATGCGGGATGTCGAGGTCGCGCGGGCACGAGTCGCAGCAGTAGCGGCATGAGGTGCACGGCACGGCGCCCTTCACGCGCGAAAGGCGCCATGCTCGTTCGAGCAGGGCGAGATCGCTTTCGGAGAGCGGGCGCTCCTTTGAGAACGTGGCGATGTTGTCCTCGAGCTGCTCAAGCGTGCCCATGCCGCTCAGAACGATCTTCACGTCGGACAGGCGCATAAGGAAGCGCATGGCCCACGAGGCGATGCTCGCATCCGGCTCCTGTGCGCGCAGGGCCGCATTGCCCGCCGACCCGAGCGAGGCGAGGCGGCCGCCTTTCACCGGCTCCATCACGATTACGGGAAGCCCCTGTTCATGCGCGATGCGGTAGAGCTTCTCGGCTGTTTTGTCGAACCAGTCCTCGTAGTTTATCTGCAGCTGAACGAAGTCCCAGTCGTGGCGCGCTGCGAAGCGGGCGAGCGCACGCGGGCTCATGTGCGCGCTGAAACCGAGCTGTCCGATGCGCCCGAGGCGCTTCTGCTCCTGGAAGTACGCGATGGCGCCCGAGGCGTCGTAGGCCTTTTGCGTGAGATCGAACACGCTGTGGATGAGGTAGAAGTCGACTCTCTCACAGCGCAGTTTTTTGAGCTGGCTTTCGAATACGGCCCGGTAGTTGGGGTTCGCCCCGATGAAGAACTTCGTGGCGAGCAGGTACGAGTCGCGCGGGTAGCGCGCGAGCGCCGATCCGAGGAACGACTCCGAGGCGCCCTTATGGTATATGTAGGCCGTGTCGAAGTAGTTGACGCCCGCCTCCATGGCCCGATCGATGAGCGCACAGGCCCGCTCCTCGTCGATATGCCCGATGTACTTGGTGCTTACGGGCAACCGCATAGCTCCCATGCCGAGGCGCGGCACGGTCACGCCGTTCAAATCGCTGCAGAGCATGATGTCCTCTCTTCGGGGCTCGCGAAGCCCTCTTGTTGCCTTGCGGGCGTTTTCCACTTTAGGCGATGCGAGGGCGTCTGCGTGCGATGTGGCCTAATTGAAACGAAATCAACGCGCTGGCCGCGTGCGCGCGACGGCGCGTTATTATAGGGGAAAACGGAAAAGAGGAGGCATCCATGGATCGGGAAGAGCGTATCGTACCCCCTGAGGGTAATCCGGCGAACCCTGCAGGGGAGGCGGGCCGTGCCATGCTCGCGCGCATGAACGCGGGGGCCCACGAGGAGCTTGCCGAGTGGGGGCTCGCTCACGTGTCGTTCGCCGCGGGAATGGAGACGCTCGACATCGGATGCGGAGGCGGAGCGAACCTTGCCCGCCTGCTCGCGCGTATGCCGCAGGGCAGGGCGCACGGCATCGACGTGTCGCCTTTGAGCGTCGAGGTGTCGAGTCGGTTCAATGCGCAGGCCATCGAGGAGGGCCGTTGCACGGTCGGGCTCGGCGATGCGAGCTCGCTTGCGTTCGAGGGCGGGTCGTTCGACGTGATCACGGCGTTCGAGACCGTGTACTTCTGGCCCGATATGCCCTCCGCGCTGCGTGAGGTAGTGCGCGTGCTCAAACCAGGCGGCGTGTTTCTCGTATGCAATGAGGCGAACGGGTCGCGTGCGGCGGACTACGAGCTGGCGGCCGCTATCGAGGGTATGACGATGTACACGGCCCCTGACCTGCGAGCTCTGATGGAAGAAGCGGGCCTTGCGGTCGAGATTGTCGACGACGAGCAGGATACCGGTCGCGTGTG
>CAUVMU010000179.1:0-4273 GCA_963552775.1 uncultured Eggerthellaceae bacterium
TGGTGGACGTGACCCCCATCATTGCCCTGCTTGTATTACAATTTGGAGTACGTCTCATTGTCGGACTGCTGTAGAGCGTTTCGCAGGCGCCCGCTGACACGAAGGGATTGACCATGGCCATCACTGCGGAGGATATTCACAATCAGAGTTTTTCCATCGACCGTAAAGGCTACGATGTCGATGAGGTCGACGTGTTCCTCGAGCGCGTTGCAGATGAGGTCGACGCGATGAACAAGCAGATTGCCGATCTGCAGAATCAGGTCGATGACGCCCGGTTCAGCGGTTTCGATGAGCCTGCTCGCATCGCCGAGGACGACACCGCCTCCGAGAGCACGGCGTTCGCCCCGGTCGATCAGGGCGCTTCCGCATCCGAGGCGTCCGATCTCAAGGCGCGCATCGCCGATCTCGAGCAGCAGCTCGTGGAGAAGGCCGCCAACGACAACGCTATCGCGCAGGCCCTGATCGTGGCGCAGCGCTCGGCCGACGACGTGGTGTCCAAGGCGAAGTCCGAGGCTTCCTCCATCGTGAAAGACGCCGAGGATGAGGCGGACCGTATCGTGTCCAAGGCCGAATCCGACCGCCAGAAGGTCATCGATTCCATCAAGAAGCTCGAGGAGGAGCGCGAGGATGTGTGCTCCGACTACCGCGACATGCTCTCCGACTTCATCGGCGACGCCTCGCGCAAGCTTGCGGATATCGACAAGGGCTCCGGCCGCTTCTCCGTTGCGAGCGCTCATGCGCGCCCAGCGGACGCTCCCGCTTCCGAGGTTGCGCCTTCAGCTTCCGACACCACGGCGTACAGCATGCCGTTGACCTCGGGTTCCGTCTTCGCTGCACCTGCCTCTGTGGCTGCGGGCGGCTTCATGGACAAGGATTTGTCGGGCTTCGGCGACGCCGATGACGACTTCGACTTCGACGATCCCGAGTAGCCGCGCCTCGTGGCGTCGTCGGCGGCATACTGCATGGTTCACGTCACGCCCCGCTCGGGGCGTGACGCCGTTTCGGGCGTGGTGGAAACGGATGCGGGCCCCGAGATCCGCGTTCGGGTGAGCGTCGCCCCCGAGGGCGGACGTGCGAACAAGGTCGTGTGCGAGCTCGTCGCTCGAAGCCTCCACCTTCCCAAAAGCGCTGTCTCGGTCGCTTCGGGTGCTACGGCGCGCCGTAAGCGCTTGAGCATCGCGTGCGAGGAATCCCAGGTTGCGGATTGGGTCGCGTCGCTTCCGCGCCTGTAGCGATATGCGGCTGCACGTCGGGTTCCTCTTCGAGCATGCTGGCGCAGGCGTTCGCCTGCGAACGTGAAGGCCAGGAAGAACCCTATGCCCATCTGCTGCTTCGAGCGTGCTGGCGCAAACGTTCGCCTGCGAACGGGTACGGGACGAGGGGGGATATCGAGCGGGCCGATAACGAGGGGGGATATCGAGCGGGCCGATAAGCCGGGTTCTGTCGTTGGACGGCCATTTATCTCGAACGTGCGTCGCCGCACGCCTCAAGCACGCAACCCGAGCACACGGAAGGGCGACCGTATCGTGCTCCTATTTGCGCTTGCTCCGGATGGGGTTTGCCAAGCCGCGCCGTTACCGACGCGCTGGTGCGCTCTTACCGCACCGTTTCAGCTTTTCTCGCAGCGCGAACGCATGCGGGAGTCTTCTTTTCTGCGGCACTTTCCGTCGGGTCGCCCCGCCCAGCCGTTAGCTGGCATCTTGCCCTTGGGAGCCCGGACTTTCCTCGCGCATGAGCGCGCGACCGTCTGGCCCGCTCGGATATGCTATTCTAGCAAACCGGATCGCACCTGCAGGGTGCATCGCAAACAATGCGCAAGTCGTGTGATGCGCGGCGGAAGGACGGTGGCATGTGACGACGTACGCCCTGGTGGCGGCTTCTGATTTCAATGCGGACCATTTTCGCATGCTCGATGACCGGGGAGCGTTCGACCAGGTTATCGCTGTCGATGCGGGCTTTTCCCACCTTGAGGGAATAGGGCGCGTCCCCGATATGGCTATCGGGGACTTCGATTCGCTCGGTTACGTACCCTCCTGTCGCAGCGTGTCCCGGCATCCCGTGAAAAAGGATAAGAGCGATCTGGAACTGGCGCTCGAGCGCGTCGTCATACGGCGCTGCGAGGCCGTGTACGTCTACGGTGCCCTCGGAGGGCGCCTCGACCATACGCTGGCCAATTTGCAGCTGTTCGCTCAGGTCGCGGAAGAGGGCGTCGACGTGACGGCCGTCGATGCGACGTCCGCCGTGCGGGTGGTCGTCGGGCCCGACGCCTTCGAGCTTCCTTTGCTTGCCGGGGGAACGGTCTCGGTGTTCTCGGCGAGTGAGGAGTCTTACGGTGTCATCGAGCGCGGGATGCTCTATTCCCTCGATGACGAGACGCTCACGAATCGCACGTCGCGCGGCCTATCGAACGAACTGACGGGGGAGAGCGCCGTCGTGGCGGTAGAGCGCGGGACGCTCTACGTCTTCTACCCCCTTTCGTAGGGCCCTTCGCGCCTTGTGCGCCTACGGCGGTGAGCGGGGGCGTATAATGCTGCATGGACGTTCGTCCGACAACCGAAGAGCAGGGGAGCTTGCATGCGCCGCGTGCGGTGCGCCGGCAGGCTGAGAGGAAGCGCGGATACGCTTCGACCCTCACAACCTGATATGGGTAATGCCAACGAAGGGAGAGCAATGACGCAGATCGATGCGGCGCGTGCGGGTACCGTCACGCGCGAAATGCGGATCGTGGCCGAGAAAGAGGGCCGCACACCCGAGTTCGTTCGCGAGGGGGTTGCCTGCGGGCGCATCGCGATTCCCGCCAACATCCGCCACGCATGTCTCGATCCCGAGGGCGTCGGCGAGGGCCTGCGCACGAAGGTCAACGTGAACCTGGGCGTTTCGGGTGACAAGGCCGACGCCTTCGAGGAGTGGCGCAAGGTCGAAACGGCGCTCGCCTACGGAGCCGAGTCCATCATGGACCTTTCGAACTGCGGCAAGACCCACCCGTTTCGCACGCAGCTCATCGAACGCTCGCCGGCCATGGTGGGGACCGTGCCCCTCTACGATGCCGTGGGCTATCTCGAAAAGGACCTGGACACGATCACGGCGGACGACTTTCTCGAGGTCGTGCGGGCGCATGCGTTCGACGGGGTCGATTTCGTCACGATTCATGCGGGCATCAACCGGCGTACGATCGAGTCGTTCTTGCAGAGCGGGCGGCGCATGAACATCGTGAGCCGCGGGGGTTCGCTCCTGTTCGCCTGGATGCAGATGACCGGCAACGAGAACCCCTTCTTCGAGCACTACGACCGCCTGCTCGAGATACTTCATGAGCACGATGTGACGATCAGCCTGGGAGACGCTATGCGCCCCGGATGCCTCGACGACGCGACCGACGCCGGCCAGATAGCCGAGCTCATCGAGATAGGCTCGCTCACGCAGCGCGCATGGGATGCGGGCGTGCAGGTCATGGTGGAAGGGCCGGGCCATGTGGCGCTCGACGAGATCGCCGCGAACATGAAGCTTGAAAAGCGCTTATGCCACAACGCTCCTTTCTACGTGCTCGGCCCGCTCGTTACGGATATCGCCCCCGGGTACGACCACATCACCTCCGCAATCGGCGGGGCCGTCGCGGCGGCGAGCGGGGCGGACTTCCTGTGCTACGTCACGCCTGCCGAGCATTTGCGCCTGCCCGATGCCGACGATGTGCGCGAGGGCGTCATCGCAGTGAAGATAGCGGCCCATGCGGCCGACATCGCCAAGGGAGTTCCCGGTGCGCGCGACGCCGACGACGCCATGGCCGATGCACGGCGCCGTATGGATTGGGAGGCCATGTTCGCCGTCTCCATCGATCAGGAGAAACCGCGGCGTTACCTCGAAAGCGCGCCTCCCGTCGAAGAGGGGACGTGCACGATGTGCGGGGAGATGTGCGCTGTGCGCACGGTAAACCGCACGCTCGAGGGGCTCGACGTGCGCATGACGGCGAAAACCATTGTCGGACAGGGAAAACAAGGCGATTAGCGCTCGGGCGCAGAAGCGCGGAAGGAAGGAGATCCATGGAAACCATCGAATTTGCTGCGGTGCTCGACGACGTGCGCGCCACGGCGCCGCTCGTCCACTGCATTACGAACTACGTTACAGTCAACGATTGCGCGAACGCGCTCTTGGCCTGCGGGAGCAGCCCTATCATGAGCGACGATCCCGACGACGTGGAGGACATCGCGTCCATCTGCGGAGGGCTTGTGCTCAACATCGGCACGCTCAATCGACGCACCATCGAGGGGATGAAGGTCGC
>CAUVMU010000180.1:0-4253 GCA_963552775.1 uncultured Eggerthellaceae bacterium
TGTGCCCCGTGCAAAGCGCCGCTGTGGTGAGCAGGGCGGATACGCCCGGACGCCCCTCTTTATCGTACGTGATGGTGCGCTCGGAATCGGTCTTGGACTTCTTGATGAGCTTGGCTGTCTCCTCGGCCGTAGCACCGAGCATGATAGAGTTGCCGTAGCTCTTCGACATCTTGCGGCCGTCGAGCCCGGGAATCTCGATGGCATCGGAGAGCACGCCTTCGGGCTCGGGGAACACCCGCCCGTAACGCTCGTTGAAGCGCCGGGCGATTTGGCGGGTCAGCTCGATATGGGGCAGCTGGTCTTTGCCCACCGGGACGATATTGCCCTTGCAGAACAGGATGTCGCACGCCTGGTGCACCGGGTAGGTGAGCAGAAGGCCCGTGAGCGCATGCCCCGACGCCTCCATCTCGGCCTTCACCGTGGGATTGCGCTGCAGCTCCGACTCGCTGACCAGCGAAAGGAACGGGAGCATGAGCTGGTTTGCCGCGGGAACGGCCGAATGCACGAAAATGGGAGTCTTCTCCGGATCGATGTCGGCGGCCAAGTAGTCCATGACCATGTTGTGCACGTTGTCCTGGATGTGCTCGGTCGTATCGCGGTCCGTGATGACCTGGTAATCGGCGATGAGCACGTACGTGGTGATGCCGAGGTTCTGCAGCGCCACACGGTTCATGATGCTGCCGAAGTAATGCCCCAGATGCAAGCGCCCCGTGGGACGATCGCCGGTGAGCATCGTGTAGTTCTCGGGATGGACGGGCAGGTCGGCACGGATGTCGTCCGAGCGCTTTCTGCTCGCTTCGAAGGTATCGCTCATTGTTCTCTTTCACCTCGTATCGGGGATGCCGCGCAAACGTCGGCCCTGTAGCACATCCGATAAGTATAGCGGTTCCCGTAAACACGCAGACGAGCTTTTGGCGACAAGAGCGGTGTTCATGGGACTCGCAGCGTTCGCGGTGCTCGCAATGCTCGCCAACTCGAGCTTGCAAGCGCGTACAGGCTTTCGACGACGGCATAGAAGAACCCGCGCGGCGGCCGCACGGACCGCTGCGACTACCTCCCATGACAGCGCTTGTACTTCTTACCGCTCCCGCACGGACACGGATCGTTGCGGCCCACTTTCATGACGTCGCCGTTCTCGTCGTAGAACAAGGTGCGCCCGGTCAGCTGCTCCTGAAGCTCCGCTGGCGACCATCCGTTGTTCTCCCAGGAAGGCAGCGCGTTGAACACGTTGGCGACGAGCTTGGGCAAGCGCTCCCGATCGTACGAGCAATCCTCGAGCCCGAGGGACCTCATGTAGGAAAGCGCCACGTTGACGTCGCCGACCTCGAGCACGGTCATGACCACGCCTTCCACCACCCTATCGGCGAAGAAGAACTCGTCCTCCCCTACGGGCACGTGCGCGTCGAGGAAGTTGCGCAGCATGACCACGCTCGGCAAAGCGAAGAGCGCGCGCAGCGGGTCCTCGTCGAGCGCCAGCTCCCCAAGGGGGCGCATCGAGGCGCGCGCATGCTCTTCGACAAGGTACCTGCGCACATCGTCGACATTCTCGAGCTCGCCCTGCAGGCTCGCCGTGATCTGCTCGCGGGCGGCGAGCAGGAACGCGTCGGCGCTTTCCGCCTGCTCGAACTGCTCGAGCAGTTCGCTCCGACGGCTCTGCACCGCCTGTTCGGCCACGAATTCGGGGCTGAGCGTATAGTGCATGAGGTAGGCTTCGCCCTCGAACTCCCAGGGCTCGAACTCGGACTGGCCGAACGAGGCCTCATCGGCGAGCAGGGCCATGAACCCGTCGTAGGGAAGCGGATCGGAGCAAGCCGCACGGTACTGGTCGTACGCATCGCTCACGCGCACGACTCCGCAGTACGTCACGCAGACGCTCGCGCAGTGCAAAGCCGCGTATTCGCGGGCACGCTTGAGCTCGACGGCATCGAAATCGATGCGTGCGAGCATTTCACGCAGCTCATCGGGCACGACTGCCGTGAACGTGGCGCTGGCGTAGAACAAAAACGAGTACGGCTCGCAGGGCGCCAAGGTCGTGTCGGCATCGATTTGCGATTCCCGAACGATCAGCGACCCCTCCTCGGCGAGGCGGCGCATGGTGGCGAAGGCGTCAGGCGAACAGTACGCAAGCGCGCGGTCAAGCTCCTCGGGACGCGCAAGCAAATCGTCGGCGATCGCGCGAACGAGGGTGCTCTTGCGCTGCGGCGTCGCCCGCACAAGACCGAGCGCGTGTGCCACCTCCTGCAGCTCGTCCTTCTCGTAAGTCGACAGGCATGCGTCGAGCGACGTTGCGGACACCGCCCGCACGGCAAGCTGCTTCAAATGCTCGATACGGTATTCGACCAGGCCCAGCCCTAGGTCGTTCGCATGGGTCTCGAGCGCGGCTTCGCGCGCATCCTCCGTCAGACCGGCCAGCGCCCCACGGAAAAACCCTGCGGGCGGCTCGTCAGCGACCGCACGGGAAGACCCGTCGAGGCTGGCCAACAAGTCATCCAGGTCACGCTCCCGCTGCGCTGCGTTGAGGGCACGAGCCCGCGCCGTGAAATCCTCCGCATGCCCCACGATCCCGTTCGCGCGCGCCTTCTCGAAGGCGCTCTCGACGGCTCGGCGAGAAGTCGCGTCGGAGCCGATATCGCCTATGTGGGCGAAACCGTCGTACACGATCAGATCGCCGAATGGCAGCAAGACCGTCTCGACAAGCGCGGGCGCCCGACCGAGCGCTTCGTCCATATCGACCTCGAGGCCGGCCACGGCGAACACGTTCTCCCCGTCCGTGAGCAGCGCAAGACCCCCTTCGTGGCGCACGAGCGTGAACACGCCCTGCAGGCGGTCCTTCCACGCTTCGGCGATGCGCAGGTCGGATTGGGAGAGCCCGTACGGGTTATCGCGTACGAAATCGTCGATGACCTCGACGTTGTCCCAAAGCGTCTGCGCGACTATCGAGGCCTTTGCCTCCACGGCAGGGTCGAAGTCATCGAGCATGAAGTCGGCGACGACGGAGAAGCGTTCGTTCACGTACAGGAGCAGGGTATTCATGATATCGAAGAACCGGTCGTTCTGCTGCAAAGTGAGATGCATGTCCCTCTTCTCCGGGGCGGACCCCGTCATGCCGACGATTACAGGATAGGCAACGACTATACCGCAGAACAGCGGCGATTTCCAGCAGCGCAGCCACACCGAGGCGCGCGACGCGATTCAAGGCAGCGCGAACCGCTAGGCGCAAGCCCCCGGTTTGCAGCTTCAAAGACTCTTGACGGGCATCCATCAACATGTTATACGTATTACAAAAAGGAGGGGGTATGGACAGCACCTTGGTAAGCGCCCGTGTCCCTCGGGCGAAAAAGGAGGCAGGGAAAGCCGTCCTCGACGATTTGGGAGCCACCGTGTCCGACCTCATCAACGGCGCCTTCGACCACCTGCTCGAAAAGAAGGAGCTTCCCGGAAGCCACAGGCCCTCGCATCGCACTGCGGTCGATTTCGCCTCGTTTCTCGAAAAAAGCACCCTCACCGTAAACTGGGAGCCCGACGACGTCGACTACGACAAGGCAGTTCGAGACGGGAAGCTGAGTGACTATGAATCTCTTACTCGACACTAACGTCTACATCGATTTTCTCGGACGCCGGCCCCGTTCTTCGAGCCGGCCTGCAAAGTCGTTGCCGCAGGATTCTTCGGAGACGCAAAGCTGTGGCTTCCCGCCCACTCGGCGAACGACGCCTTCTACGTGCTCAGCCGCTACCAAAAAGCCGAAACCGTCCAGCGCGCGATGCTCGAATCCTTCGAAGTTATTTCCCCCGTAGCTCCCTCACCCGAGGATATCCTTCGGACCGCACGTTTGAACTGGCCCGACTACGAGGATTGCCTCGTTTCCCTGTGCGCCGACAAAGCACGAGCCGACTACCTGATCACGCGCGACCCGCGCGGATTCGAACGAGCGACCGTGCCCGCGTTCTCCCCTCTCGAATGGCTCGCGCTCATGGAGCGCGAGCACGGGCTCACCTACGACTCCGCCAGTCTCGCGTAGCATGCGATACGTGATTGCCGCGCACGTCGAATCGCGCAGGCCTCGATGCCACCCACCTCGCGTAGCGCTCGCGGCGCACGGTTGCGCAAGGTACAAAGCGCTCGGGCGAAAAACCTGCGGCTGCATCGTTGCCGAAGCGTCGATGCAGCCGCCGCATCAAGAACCGATCGCTTAGGTTCGAACAGACTATTTACCGCTCCACGACGATCCGCTGCCGGTACCCGAACCCTCCTT
>CAUVMU010000181.1:0-4234 GCA_963552775.1 uncultured Eggerthellaceae bacterium
GCGTCATTTGTCCTGCGATTTTAGAAAAATGCCCTCAAAATGGATGGGGCCTTGAACGCGGTTTTGGATGGCTTCTCCCGCGATTGCAGGAGGCTGGAAAAGAAGAGTCCCCCCGAGAAAACCCACAAAGGCTCTCGGAGACTTCCTCGCACGCGAAAAAGAGACCGCAGAAACGGTAAGGGCCCTTACGCTCCGGGCGCGCGTTCGGCGGGCGGGGCCACGCGAACCGGGTACGAGGTACGCGCGCAAACGATCCCAGCGCAGGCCGGGCGCGCGCTCGACGGGCGGGGCCACGCGAGCCCGCGCAGGCAACCGGCGGCGGGCGGGGCCACGCGAGCCCGCACAGGTCGCAGGTAACCGACGACGATTCGACTTACGTTCCAGGCGCGCGCTCGACGAGCAAGTAGCGCCACGTCTCTTCGGTCACGCTCGCCGGACCGCCGAACACGAAGCCTTTCTTCGCTACCTCGCGATGGGCCATGTACACCTCGTCTACAGCCGTGCGGTTTCCATCGTCAGCGAGCACGAGCACGGTGTTGCGCGACCCGCACAGCGCGGCGCCCGTCACGGCGTCCCAGTAGCCCGATGCCGTCGCGACGCCCATGCCGTCGACCGACATCCCTTCGAGCAACGAACGGCTCGCCATGTGCGCGCTCGTTTCGTAGGCGCTCTCCCCGGCTTCACGGGTGACCTCGGTCACCTTCACTCGGGAAAGCTGCGCCTCCACCGTTTTCGGAACCGTCATCTCGCCGCCGCACACGATAGCGCGCTTGAAGCCGTTCGCCTCGATGTCGGCGCGCACCGAAGCGGAAAGCCCCGAGGGACCCGTGAGATAGATGGGAGCGTGAGAAGCGTAGGAGTAGGGCGAAGCGGACAGGGCGTCCCAGTAGCCCGACGAAGCCGCAATAACGCAGGTCTCGGGCACGGCCTCACCATTGGCCTTCAGGACCGCGAACGTTTCCGAGGCGATAAGGCCCGCGGTATCGGAGGCGTCCGAACCGCCCAGGCGTTTGACTCCCGACGCTCCAACCAAACCCTCCAGGCTCGTTTGAACGTTCTCGTTGACCGAAGCCGGACCGCCGCAGATGTACGCACGCGCCGGACGGAGACGGTCTATCTGCGCTTTCGCCTCAGGAGACAGACGCGTACTGTCGGTGAGCAGCACCGGAGCCTTGCAGGCGCCTGCAAGCGAGCTGGCGGAAAGGGCGTCCCAGTAGCCGTCCTTCGTGGCAACGATCACCGTGTCGGCCGAGGCGAAGCCCTCCTCGGCAACAGCGGCCATGGTCCCTAAAGCGTCGTCGCCCCAGATGCGCTGCCAGATTGTGGCACCGTCCTCCGTCGTGGCGGTCTCGGTCGCGGCGAGAGCGCTCGTAACCCCGAGCAACCCCGCAGCGAGCAGAGCGAGTAGAAGAGCGGCTGCGGCCTGCGCGAGCGCACCCCGTTTCGCGAAATCGGCCTTCCCCATGCGACCTCCCCTTTCCAACGCCTGACGGCGCGCTCTGCTAGTAGATGCGTATCGTCGTACCGCTCGGAACCTCGTTGTAAATGTAGCGCGCGTTGGCTATGTCGAGACGCACGCACCCGTGCGAGATGTACATCCCCATGCGGTTGTCCATCAATCGACCGTCGTCGTAGTACGTGCCCGAATGAATAAGATAGTCACCGAGTATCTGGGAGGCGTAGTAGCACTTGAAGCCGACACCGAAACTGTACAGCTTGATTCCCATACGATACGTGCCCGTAATCGTAGGGGTGCCCGGAGCGCCCGTGGAGCACGGCCACCACCGATCGAGGTGCCAGTCGTTGTGCGAACCGGTGAACAGGGCAAGCTGGTTGACGCGCGTATTGATGACCACGAGCCAGCCCGTTGAGCTGTACTGTCCCTGCGCCAGTTCGCTCATGCGGCTTTGCTCCTCGAGGTAGACACCCTCGTCATCGAAGTAGCGCCAAGCGCCGTCGACCCAGTACTCGCCCGAGACCATGCGCCCGCTCGGCGCAGGCTTGAAATAGTAGGTCGAACCGTTCACCGTCTGCCAGCCGTCCCACAGCGCCCCGTCGTCGGGATCGAGGTAGAACCAGCCGTCGTCCCAGAAAAGCCAGCCCGTGTGCATCGCGCCGTCATCCTCGGAGCCGAAATAGCGCCAAGAGCCGTCAACTTCGTCCCAGCCGCTGCTCATAACGCCGTCGGAGCCGAGCCAGTAGCGTCTGCCGTCAAGATCGAGCCAACCGGTCGCCATGCGCCCGGTCACCGGGTCGAAGCGGTACCACGCCCCGCCCTCCTTAAGGCGCGCCCAACCACGTAGCGCGCTGCCAGTGGCGGGATCGAGGTAGTAGCGGCCGTCGGCCCTGTCGAGCCAGCCGCGCGCAAGCGCTCCTGCGCGTTCGGGGTCGCCGAAGAACAGGCTCTCCCCTAACGTGAACCACCCGGTCCGAGGGTTGCCGTGCTCGTCAAGGACCACACGCTCGCCGTTCTCGAGCAATTTCGAAGCGCCGCTCAAGCGAGCATGGGAGTCGGCCCAGGAGCCGTTCGCATCCCCGGCCCACGTCGAAACGGCTACCTGACCCGTATCGTCGGCCCAGTGGGCAGAACCGCCGGCCGTAAACGAGCCCGTAAGAGCGGGGTGCGCCTCCTCAGCAGGGTCGAGGTAGCTCCAAGCCCCGTTGTTCACATGCCAGCCCGAGTACAGCTCGCCATGAGGACCGGCCCAAGCACGCGTCCCATCGGGGAGAACAACCTCCCCTAAAAGCAGCGCCCCGTCGGCGCCGGCTATGTAGGAGAGTTCGGAACCCGCCGGCTTGAACACGCCCGTAAGGGCAGGATGCGCCATATCGGCCGGGTCGAAGTAATACCACAAGCCTTCGATGGAACAAAACCCTGTGGCGACCCGACCGTCCGCGAACACGTAGGAGCGCTTGCCGCCCGCGTCGTGCCAGCCGGGCGCAGGGCCCCTCGGCGCTACAGGGACCGAAGGCTCGACCGCAGGTGAGGCGCCCTCGCCTTCGGCGGAATCCGCGTCTCTATCGGTCAGGGAAGCGCCGGAAGCGGCACTCGTGCCGGAAACGCTTCCCGCATCGGGAGCAGCAGGTGCGACCGCCGCATCGGCACCCGTACCGGAAGCGCTTCCCGCATCGGGAGCAGCAGGCGCGACCGCCGCATCGGCACCCGTGCCAGAACCCGACATGGGTGCGGGCACATGCGCTGCATCGCCGTGCGCGTCGACTGCAACAGTATCGCCCGCAGGCGCCCTCTCGAAAAGCCCCGGTTCATCGACGGCGCTTTCCGCTGCCGCACCGAGCAGGGGGACTATCGGCTGCGCAGCATCGTCGGCAAACGCCGCCTCGCATGGACCCGCCCAGCGCATCAACGCGAAGACGAGGGAGCATCCCACCGCCGCGCATCGTTTCGAAATCGCCATGCCGTCGAACCGCCTTCCGTCGTATCGGGGCCTGTCGATTGCCTTAGGATACCGTATCGAAGGGCATTGCGACACCCCCAAGTGGTGGCAAAGCGAGAAGAGGCGGCTTCGCCTGCAGAGTCGCCGAAACCGACACGCTACGGGGATGAGCGCAGCACGGTCTCGCGAACCGTCGCGCCGCGCCGCGCCGCGCTCCCGACACGCTACGGGGATGAGCGCAGCACGGTCCCGCGAACCGTCGCGCCGCGCTGCGCTGCGCTCCCAATTCCCTTAAGCCCTCTCAACGCGCACGGCGCATACCTTGAACTCCGGCACGCGGGCCACGTCGTCGAGGGCCGCGATGGTCAGCCAGTTGCTGTTTCCGTCCTCGAAGTGGAAGGGCATCCACGTTTCCCCCGGGTTCGTCTTGCCCGACACGCGCGCCTTCGACTCGATTGACCCACGCCGCGACGTCACCTTCACCCGGTCGCCATCGGCAATGCCGAGTCGATCCGCATCCTCGCTGTTCACCTCTATGAACGATGCCCCCTCGTTCAAGTTGCATCCCTCGGTGCGCCCCGTCATGGCGCAGGCGTTGTACTGGTACAGCACGCGCCCGGTCATCATGATGAGCGGGTAGTCGGCATCGGGAGCTTCGGCCGACGGGCGGTAGCGCTCGGCCTTGAACATCCCGAGCCCGCGCGTGAACGAACCTACGTGCAGGATGGGCGTGCCAGGGTGATCGGGTGCAGTGCAGGGCCACTGCAGCCCGCGCCCGCGCAGCTCGTCGCTGTCGAGGCGCGCATGGCTCACGCCCGCGTACGCCGGGTCGACGGCGG
>CAUVMU010000182.1:0-4219 GCA_963552775.1 uncultured Eggerthellaceae bacterium
ATTCCGAACGCAACTACTACTTCATGGAGATGAACACGCGCGTGCAGGTAGAGCACTGCGTCACGGAATCGGTCACGCACACCGACATCGTAGGCGAGATGCTGCGCATCGCCGCAGGCGAGCCCCTGTCGTTCACGCAGGACGACATCGCGCTCGACGGGCACGCCATCGAGTGCCGCATCAACGCCGAAGTGCCCGAGTGCGGGTTCATGCCGAGCCCCGGCGTCATATCGCAGACCCACCTGCCCGGCGGCAACGGCGTGCGCGTGGACACGGCGGCCTACGACGGTTTCGAGATATCGCCGTATTACGACTCCCTCATCGCCAAGGTCATCGTGCGCGGGCACGACCGCACCGAGGCCATCGCGAAGATGCGCACGGCATTGGAGGAGATGGTCATCGTGGGCGTGTCCACGAACCTCGACCTCCAGTACGCCATCATGGAGAACGAGACGTTCAAGGCGGGCCTCGCCGACACGAGCTTCATCGAGAAGTTCTTGCGCGGCGAGGTGTAGACGCGCAGCACCGTCGCAGAAGGGCGGCACCGTCGCAGAAGGGCGGCACCGTCGCGAACTGCACGCCCCCACGCTGCAAAAAGGAGAACGACATGGATGCAAGACCCCTCGCAAGCCACCCCACCCGCCCCGCAGGCGTCAACGAGGCCGCCTGGTCGACCGCGCTCGGCTCAACGCCGCGCGAACTGCGCCATCTCGTGCGCAGCGGGGCCTTCGCCGCGCCCACGAGCGGGCTGTGCCCTGGGTACGCGCAGGCCAACCTCATCGTGCTGCCCAAAGAGCAGGCGTTCGACTTTTTGCTGTTCGCCCAACGCAACCCCAAGCCCTGCCCGCTGCTCGAAGTGGTAGAGGCCGGAAGACGCGAGACGAGCATCTGCGCTGTCGACTGCGACATCGCCACGGACTTCCCGCGCTACCGCATCTACGAGAACGGCAAGCTCGTCGACGAGGTTTGCGACGTATCCGCCTACTGGCGCGACGATTTGGTATCGTTCATCATCGGCTGCTCGTTCTCGTTCGAAAGCGAGCTGATCGAAGCCGGCATCGAGATGCGCCACAACACCCAAGGGCGCAACGTGTCCATGTACCTGACGAACGTGGCCTGCACGCCTGCGGGATCGATGTCGGGCAACATGGTCATGTCCATGCGCCCTATCCCCCATCACCAGGTCGTTCCCGCTGTTCAGATATCGGGAGCCATCCCGAAAGTGCACGGGGCCCCAATGCACATCGGCGATCCGGGCATAATCGGTATCCGGGATATCGCGCGTCCCGATTTCGGCGATGCGGTCGACATCCATCCGGGGGAAGTGCCCGTGTTCTGGGCATGCGGCGTAACCCCCCAGGCGGTCGTCATGAACTCCAAGCCGCCGTTCGCCATCACGCATGCGCCGGGATGCATGCTCGTCACCGACACGAAGAACATCTCCCTGAAAGGTTAAGCGGTCCCGCGCAGGGCGCAAGGCGGTCGACGCAAGGCGACCCGTATGAACTGCACGATGACCTGCTCAGGGCGACCCGTATGAAAGGATCTCGATGAAAAGCGTCGATTTGAACTGCGACTTAGGCGAAAGCTTCGGCAACTACAGGCTGGGGCTCGATGACCGGATCACCCCCTTAGCCTCGAGCGTGAACATCGCCTGCGGCATGCACGCGGGCGACCCTGCGGTCATGCGCGCGACGGTGCGCCTCGCCGCCGAGCACGGCGCAGCTATCGGCGCGCACCCCGGCTATCCCGACCTGCAGGGTTTCGGACGCCGTGATTTGAACCTCTCACCCGGCGAGGCCTACGCCTTCGTGCTGTACCAGATCGGCGCGCTTCACGCATTCTGCCGGGCCGAAGGCGTGCGCCTGCACCACGTGAAGCCGCACGGGCAGCTGTACAACCGCGCGGCCGTCGACCGCGCGCTCGCGGATGCCATCGCGGCCGCCGTGCGCGACTTCGACGGCTCGCTCGTGCTCGTGGGTCTCGCGAACGGCGAGCTTATCGCGGCAGGACGCGAAGCGGGGCTCGCCTGCGCCCAGGAGTTCTTCGCCGACCGCAACTACACCGACGCGGGCACCCTCGTACCGCGCTCGCAGCGAAACGCCGTAATCGCGGACGAAACGTTCGCCGTAGAGCGTGCCGTGCGCGCCGTGCGCGAAGGCGCGATAGAGAGCATTACGGGCGCGCACATCCCCATCCAGGCCGATACGATCTGCACCCACGGCGACAACGAGCACGCTTTGGCGTTCGTGCGCTCGCTGCGCGCAGCCCTCGGCGAGGCCGGTATCGCCATAGCGCCCGCAACGGGAGCGTAACGCCCGACCAAAACGAGGCCGCACCGTCTCTCAACGCACGGCGTCGATGCGGCCTGCGGGCCCGATTCCATGCTGCGAGGCGTGTCCCTGCGCGTTGACGCAAGGCATACCTGCGGGATCCCCGAAAACCCCGACCCATCGAACTAGCGCGCGAGCCGTGCGGCGAACGGGACGGCGCGACCCGCCTTGACCAGCCACAGCGCATACCCGTACACGGCGTTGACCAGGTACGCCGCCCACATGACCGTCATAACCGGGTCGCCTGCAACGACCCAGAGCACCACGGTAACCACATCGACGGCGATCCACAGCGCCCACTGCTCGGCGTAGCGCGCCACCATGAGCACCGTTGCGGCAATAGAGGCGACGGTGGTGAACCCGTCCAAGAACGCGAGCGACCCGCCCAGCTGCTGCTGCAGCACCTGATAGGCGAACGTCGCCGCAGCCAGCGCCGCGAGCGCGGCTGCGAGTGCGGGCGCGCCGAGGCTCCGCGATTCCACTTCACCGCGTCGCCGACGGTCTTCATGGCGCGACCACGCTAAAAACCCGACGACGTTGCTCGGAATGTAGAGCCCGCCGTTGAGCATGACCTCGCCGTAGTACTGGTTTGTATAGCTGATCAGGGCGTATACGGCAACGTTCACGAATCCGAACACGAACCCGCTGCGCTTCCCCTTCGCCGCGAGCACGACCGAGCAGATGCCGCAGACCGCAGCGACAAGCTCCAGCCCCGAGAAGAGCGCGTTGCCCGCACATGCTCCCAGCGTGAAATAGTACAGCCCGACCGCCGCGACCAAGACGATAAGAGCCGCTTCGAACCTATTGAATCCTGCAATATCCTTCATGCCGGCCCCCTATTCGTCGAGAAGCGCCCGCACGAGCATCGCCGCCTGCTGGTAGTTCTGCTCGTAGTCGCCCGAGAGCACACGATACGAGACGCCCGCCTCCGCATACAGGCGCTTGAGCAGCGCGTCCCCCTCCCGTCGCTGGTCGGGATCGCCGAAGCTGCGCCATCCGTCATCGACCCAGGGAACGGTCGGTTCGACATAGAGAACCAGGTCGTAGCGGCACTCGGCAGCGATCTCGCGCGCGAGGGGAAGCGCTGAGCCTTCGTAGCGCCGCGCATAGAAATCGGTCACGACCGCATCCGTGTCGCAGAAGTACACACGGTGGGCACGTTCGCACGCGGCGCTCTCACGCGCTTTCTGCCCGAACAGAAAGCCGTTGTAAAACTCGATGCCCGGCGACTCGACCCCGTACCCTTCGCTCACGAGCCGCCCGTGCTCCTCGGTGAAGCTCGTGGAGAACAGGGCGGCGAGCTTGCGGACGAGCGTGGTCTTACCGCAGCTCTCAGTGCCGGTAACGAGCACCGATCTGTTCACGAGCACCTGGTACGAGCGCGGAAGGCGCCCGTAGACCCGGCTCAGCGGGAGGGTGCGCAGCTCGGTCCCCGAAACGGGTTGTTCGATGCGCTGCTCATCGAGCAGTACCGCTTCGGCCCAGGGATAGAACCGGCGAAACGCCTCGGCATACGTCGGCTCGCTGGAGAACGCGGCATCGAAGCGGCCTATGAGCTCAACCATGTCGCGACATTCGTAAAACCAGGGATGCCGGCCCTCTGCGACGGCGCGCTCGTCCGCAGCACGGCAGTCGTAGGAGAGCACTTCGATGTTCTCGAACAAAACGAGCTCGCGGCGCAGAGCGAGCTCGCGCACGCGCTCCGTCAGAAAACGCGCGGGGAAGGCGCCGGCGTCGCCCTCTCGCTCGCGGGATTCGAGGAACGCCAGCTCTTCGGGACCGTGGTGCATGAGCACCACGAACAGCCTCTCGCATTGGGATGCGGCGCGCAGGATGCAGTTCAGATGACCGGTATGGAACGGGAGGAACTTCCCTCCGAAGAACCC
>CAUVMU010000183.1:0-4217 GCA_963552775.1 uncultured Eggerthellaceae bacterium
ACCAAGACGCGCTCTCCTCGCTCAACCCCTCCATGCTCATCAAGTCGCAGATGAAGCAGCTGACCAAGCGCGGCGGAACGCGCAGCGCGGAAGAACTGCTCGAGCTCGTGGGCCTCGACCCGAAGCGCACGCTCGACTCCTACCCGCACGAGCTTTCCGGCGGACAGCGCCAGCGCGTGCTCATCGCCATGGCGCTCACGCGCGACCCGAAGGTCATCATCGCCGACGAACCCACGACCGCTCTCGACGTGACGGTGCAGAAGCAGGTCATCGACCTGCTGAACAAGCTGCAGAAAGAGCTCGGCTTCGCCATGGTGTTCGTAAGCCACGACCTCGCGCTCGTCGCCGAAGTGGCCAACTCCATCACGGTCATGTACGCCGGCCAGGTCGTCGAACAGGGTCCCGTCAGCGAAATCCTCTGCAACCCCATCCACGAGTACACGCGCGGGCTTTTGGGTTCGGTGCTGTCCATCGAAGCCGGCGGCGCACGCTTGCACCAGGTGCCCGGCTCGGTCCCAAGCCCTAAAGACTTCCCCGAGGGAGACCGCTTCACGCCGCGCTCGAGCCATCCCGACAAGATGTCCCCCATTCGCCCGACGCTCAAGCGCGTCGAGGGAACCGACCACTACTATGCCGAACTGCCCGATAGCGAACTGGCGCGCCTGGGTATCCAGCCCTATCTTCCGGGAGGTGTGTTGCTGTGAGCGACGTGAAACCCGAAATCGCCGCGCAGGCGGCAAAGCCCGCCGAGAACAGCGTGCAGGCGACCCGTTCCGCTGCGACAGGCAAGCCCGCCGCGCCCGGCAAGCCCGCTGCGCCAGGCGAGACGCCCATCATCTTCCTCGACGATATCAGCGTTACGTTCAAGACGCGCACGGGGTCGCTGTTCCACCCCAACCGCGTGCAGGCGGTGCAGAACCTCACGCTCACGCTGAACCCGGGCGAAACGCTCGGCATCGTCGGCGAGTCGGGCTGCGGCAAGTCCACCACGGCCAACGTCATGTGCGGCCTTCAATCGCCCACGAGCGGCAGCGTGTACTTCAAGGGCGAGGACGTGACGAAGCGCTCGGCCGCGCAGCGGCGGCTGATCGGCCGCGTGATCTCAGTCGTGTTCCAGGACCCGGCGACGGCCCTGAACGCTCGCATGTCCATCCGCGACCAGCTCATGGATCCCATGAACGTACACAAAGTCGGCTCGCGGGCCGAGCGCGACAAGCGCGTGATCGACCTTATCGGCATGGTGGGCCTGCCCGCATCGGTGCTCGATGCGCTGCCCGGCCAGCTCTCCGGCGGCCAGCGCCAGCGCGTGGCCATCGCCCGCGCGCTCTCGCTGTCGCCCGATGCCATCATCGCCGACGAGCCCACGAGCGCACTCGACGTGTCCGTGCGCGCCCAGATTCTGAACCTGCTCATGGACCTGAAGCGTGAACTGGGGCTTTCCATGGTGTTCATCAGCCACGACATCCAGACGGTGCGCTACATTTCCGACAGGATCGTCGTCATGAACAAGGGACAGGCCGTCGAGCGCGGTACGGCGCGCGACGTGTTCGAGAACCCGAAGGACGCCTACACCAAGTTGCTGCTCGGGGCGGCGCCCTCGCTGCTCCACCCCGATCTGAGGTAGCACAGGCATCCAGCGCCAGCGCCGAGCGCTGAGCGCGACAGGCTGCGCAGCCGCACTGAGCGCGCAGCAGCATCCACAAGCCCCGAACCTGCAGCGATGCGCTCAGGTTCGGGGCTTTTCTTGTATGCAAAGCCGAATCTGCGTTGACGGAGCCGGGAAACGGCAACATAATCGTGATGCCGCGTGCTCGCAGGCCGCGTGCTTGCCGCGTGCTCGCAGGCCGCAGGTCGCATGCTCACCGCGTGCTTGCCGCGTGCTCGCAGGTCGCGGCCTTGGTAAACCCGATGAGAAGGAGCCTGTTCCCCATGGCCGAATCGCAGTTCCACGGCGTCATCCCGCCCGTCGTCATCCCCCTCGACGAGAAGCGCCAGCTCGATCTCGAAGCGCTCGAGCGCTCCATCAACCGCATGATCGACGCCGGGGTGGACGGGTTGTTCTTCCTCGGCTCCTCCGGCGAGGTCGCCTTCCTCACCGACGCCCAGCGCTACCACGTGCTGCAGGAAGCCGTCGCCATGGTGCACGGCCGCGTTCCGGTGCTTGCCGGCATCATCGACATGGAGACGCTGCGCGTCATCGACCAGGCAAAGCGCACGCAGGGCTACGGCGTGGACGGCCTCGTGGCCACCGCGCCTTTCTATGCGCTCGGCGGCCCGCGCGAGACGGAGCGCCACTTCCGCGACATCCGCGAGGCGACCGACCTGCCCTTGTTCGCCTACGATCTGCCCGTTTGCGTCCACACCAAGCTCGATCCCACCATGCTCGTCGCGCTCGGGAAGGACGGAGTGCTGCAGGGCGTGAAGGACTCCTCCGGCGACGACGTGCAGTTTCGCTGGCTGTGCCTCGAAAACGAGGACGCCGGCCATCCGCTGCAGCTGTTCACCGGGCACGAGGTCGTCGTGGACGGTGCCTACCTGAGCGGCGCCGATGGCTCCGTGCCAGGGCTTGCGAACCTCGAACCCGCCAGCTACGTGGCGCAATGGCGCGCCGCGCAGGCCGGCGACTGGGAGCAGGTGCGCACCATCCAGGACCGCCTCGCGCGCCTCATGTTCGTCACCCGTAAGATCAAGGCGACCGTCGGCTTCGGCGCGGGCGTAGGCGCGTTCAAAACGGCCCTGTGGCAGATGGGCGTGTTCAACACGAACCAAATGCGCGAGCCCGTCCAGCCGCTCGAGGGCGAGGACGTCGAGAGCATCGTCGCCGTGCTCAAGGAAGCCGGCCTCATCGAGCAGGACGCCCCCATCCGCCAGTAGCCCGCCTCCAAGACTCCCGAGGATTCCATGCCCGCCTCCCTGCCCGCATATCCCTTCATCGCAGCCGCAATCGACATCGGCGGCACCAAGATAGCCGGAGCCCTCGGCACCTTCACCGCTTTTGATGAGGCGCCGCAGGTGACGAACGCGTTCTCGATACCGTGCGCGCCCGAGCGCGGCGGCGGAGCCGTGCTCGCGACCGTCATCGATGTGGCGGAACGCCTTATCGCCTCCGCTGCACAAGCATCCGTCCCGCTTATCGGCATCGGCGTGGATGCCGCCGGAATCGTGGACCCCGAGACCGGTTCCATCGCGTATGCGAACGAGATCATGCCGGGATGGACCGGGCAGCCCGTACGCGAGCGCCTCGTCGCTGCAACGGGACTGCCCGTCGCGGTCATGGGCGACGTGCACGCCCATGCTCTCGGGGAGGCACGCTGGGGGGCTGCGCGAGATGCCGAAAGCTGCCTGCTCGTAGGCGTTGGAACGGGCCTCGGCGGCGCGTACGTGCTCAAGGGGAGCGTCGTGCGCGGCTTTCACGGAGCAGCCGGGCACCTCGGGCACACGCTGCATCACGCCGCGGCCGGCATCCGCTGTTCCTGCGGCGCATCCTCCCATGTGGAGTCCGTCACGTCGGGCACGGCGATTTCCGCCCGCTACCAGGGACGCTCCGTCGGGGAAGCGCTCGATCCGTCGTTTATGGGCGACGAGGTGGCCCGCCGCGCGGTTGCAGGCGAAGAGCGCGCTCGAAACGTGCTCGAATTCTGCGGAGAGGCGCTCGGAGAGGCCATCGGATCGTGGTGCAATGCGCTCGACCCAGCCTGCGTCGTGCTGTCCGGATCGGTCGTGAACGCCGGACCCGTATGGCGCACGGCGGTCGAGCGCGGCATCTCCGCCCAAACGCTCGCCCCGCTTGCCGACATTCCTCTCATAGATGGCGCGCTCGGAGGCGCAGCTCCGCTCATCGGCGCAGCCGAGAACCTCGTAGACGCGCTCGCGGGCACCCAACCCTAACACCTCGACGCCATATCCCGAAACCATGCATTCCGAAAGCAAAGGAACCCTTATGCACCAGCTCATCAGCGACCTGCACGGCAAGCTCATCGTCAGCTGCCAGGCCTACCCCGGCGAGCCTTTGCGCAACCCCGAGACCATGGCGCAGATGGCGCGCGCCTGCGAGCTGGGAGGCGCGGGAGCGATCCGCTGCCAGGGACTCGCCGATATCGCCGCCATCAAGGGCCGCGTGGAGGTACCGGTCATCGGGCTTTGGAAGGACGGGCACGGAGGCGTCTACATCACGCCCACGCTGCGCCATGCGTTCGCCTGCGTGAATGCCGGAGCCG
>CAUVMU010000184.1:0-4211 GCA_963552775.1 uncultured Eggerthellaceae bacterium
AGGCGCGCACCGAGGTCGAGCCCTTCAGGCCCCCGGCGCCCGTCAAGACGGCCGACCGCGCGCAGGCAGCCGTTGGAGAGCCCGTCACCTGGCATGTTGCCCAGCAGGTCAACATGCTCGGATCCGACGTGCATCACCGCTACACGAGCATGGAGTTCTCAGACGCACTGCCCGCAGAGGTCGACTTCATCTCGGCGCGCATGATGCAGGTGGTCGGCGACGAGCAACGCGACGTAACCGAAGAGGCCGGAAAACTCGCCTACGACGAGACGACCCGCACGGTATCCTACCGTTTCGATGCAACGTGGCTCAAGCAGTCGTTGCCGCTGAACGGAGAGCTCTACCGCCTCGTCATCGACACGCAGGCGAACGAGCGCCTCGGCGAGAAGGCCTTTGTCTTGAACAAGGCCGCCGTTTCCATCAACGGTCATCGAGCCGACGCCGAAGCGCGCATTACCGGCTACAAGCCAGCCCCCGCGCGCAAGACTGCAGAACCGGTCGAGGGCTCCACAGTCATGCCCGGCCAAACGATCGCCTACACGATTTCGTACCTCAACGAAAGCGAGTGCCCGCAGCGCATCGTGATCAGCGACAGCATTCCCGACCTCACCTCCTATCAGACGAGCAGCCTCACGACAGGCGAGGGATCGGTCACGCCCTCGCGCTCGAGCGAAGAGGACGAATCGCTCGAGCTCTCCTCGCTGCGCGATGGGCGTAGCCCCCGCGAGCCCGATGGAGCTTTGGGACAGGAGAGGCGCGTCTCTTCGGTACGGATGGAATGGGATGCCCTTCAGCCAGGAGAAACTGCGAAGATGAGCTTTACGGTCGTCGCGGCTTTTGATGCACCGGCTCTGGCCGTCATCGAGAACAGCGGTTTTTTAACCGTAAACGACGCGCCGGCTCTTGAGACGAACCGGGTCGAGCATGTGGTCGGATACCGCATCCCCGGAGATCTCGTCACGGTGTACAAGTCGGCGAATCCCGCGAACGGCACACCCGTAGCGGCAGGTCAGACGATCACGTACACGCTTACGGCCGTCAATACCGGTTCCTCGGCAAGCGGGCTCACCCGCATCCGCGACTACGTGCCCGCAGGAACTTCGTACCGTGAAGACTCCGCCGCTTTGCAAACAGCATTTGGAGCAAACGGCGCGGGCGACTTTCTCGAATGGACGATGGAGGGTTTGGCCCCGAACGAATCGCGGTCCGTATCGTTCCAGGTCGTCGTAGACGAAAACGCCGCCGATCTCGGATGGCGCGTCGTGAACTCCGCGCTCTACGAAACGATTGCGAACGCGCCCCTTCCCGAATCGCCGATCGAATCTGACCCGACCCTGAACACGAACATGACCGTTCATCCGACCGACTTCTCCGACACCGTACCGGGCATCGTCCAGATACTGAAAACGGCCGACCCCGTACCCGGTACCGCAGTCAACGCTCACAACACGATTCGCTACACGCTTACGGTAAGGAACACCGGAGCGAGCGCATCCCAAGCAGCGCACGGCATCAGGGTCAGCGACCGCGTTCCCGAAGGGACCTCCTATATCGAGGGCAGCGTCTCGCCCACGCACGGCGGCTCGTACGATTCGGAAACGAACACGGTGAACTGGACCATCCCTGAACTCGCCGTCAACGAGGAAGCCGTCCTCTCGTTCGAGGCCTCTGCAAACGACAGCTCGGCCGAGTACTTCCTGATAACCAACCAAGCGCTCTACGGAACAGAATGGACGCCTGAGAAGCCCAAGGCGCTTGAAAGCGCAAGCAATATCGTACAGCACCCCGTACGTGCGAGCGAAGCGCCCGCAAGCCCCGGAGAGGTATTCGCCAAGACCGGGAGCCATCTTGTTCGGTTCTGGTGGCTCATAACGGGGCTCGGCGCCCTCGGCATCGCAGGAGGCGTCTTCGGCCTGCGCCACGCCCGCACGCGCAAAACACGCCACCGCATAGGAACGCGCATGCGCTAGCCAACGTCCGGCTGTCGTCGCAAGGCACGTCTCAGCGGCGACAGCGCCCACTCGCAAGCGCACAGGCGCCTGCAGCAACCGATGGCACCCGTACGTTTTAAACGGACGCGCGGGCGCCCGAAACACGGAGGGCCCCATGTGCTCGAAAGCGAAAGCAACCGTCGGCTTCGGCATATGCGTCCTGTGCCTGGGCACGCTCATCGCCTGCAGCCTTGTGCTCTGGATGCACGAAAGCCGCGTGGAGGACATCGTCGCCGACCCTTTGAGCACGGGACGCGCAGCGGCGCCTGGAGCTTCAGAAGCATCGTCCGAAGACGCAAAGGGCTCCTTGCCCCTTGTGAACTGGGAGCGGTGGCGCACCGTCAATCCCGACATCATCGGCTGGATAACCGTCCCCGAAACGAACATCGACGGTCCCGTGGTCCAGGCCCGGCCCGAGAACCCCGCCTTCTACCTGAACCACGACGTGTTCGGCGACTGGAACGAGTTCGGGTGCGCCTATCTCGATGCGGCATGCGCTCCTGACGGATTGAGCTCACGCAACGTGGTGATATCGGGGCACAACATGGGCTGGTCGAACGCGGTCTTCGCCGACCTGCAGCTTTTCGGGAACGAAGCGTTCGCGCGCAGCCACCGCACGATTGTCATCCAAACCCCCGAGCGCACCATCGAGCTCGAAGCGGAAGCCGTCGACATCATCGATGGCAGCAATCCGATCAAGCGAATCTCGTTCTCATCCGAGGGCGACTTCGCCCGTTATCGAGCGGAACGCGTCGAATCCTCGGACCTCGTGCTCGACCCAGGCGAGAACAAAAACGCAACCCGTCCGCTGTTCACGTTCTGCACCTGCAGTTACGTCGCAAACCCGTTCGATGAGCGCACCCTCGTCTACGCCGCGCCCGCGCTCGAGAACGGCTAAGAGCTCTCTGGCGGAGCCTGGAGACGAAAGCGAGAAAGCGCCCGAACGGGCGAAACGCTGCCACGCCCTGGCAGGGGCGCCAATCGGCACAGCGCTCGGACGGTGAGATTGAAATACGCCTCGACGAAGCCCCGGTATCGCAAGCAAGTGGGCGGACTTACTCCGAAAAGCCCCAGAAACGCACTTCGGGTTCAAGCAGCACGCCCGCATGTTCGAACACGCGGGAGCGCACGAGCTCGATAAGCTCGAGAACGTTCGCAGCCGTCGCGCCGCCCACGTTCACCAAAAAGCCCGCGTGCTTCTCGGAGACCTGGGCGCCGCCCACGCGAACGCCCTGCATGTGCGCATCCTGGATGAGCTTCCCCGCAAAATAGCCCTCGGGGCGCTTGAACGTGGAGCCCGCGCTCGGCAGATCGAGCGGCTGCTTCTCGCTCCTGCGGCGAGACAGATCGTCCATGCGCTCCTGTATGGCCTGCGAATCATCGAGTTCGAGCCGTAAAAGCGCCGCGAGGACCACCATGCCCTCATCGTCCATCATGCTATGACGATAACCCCACTCCGCCTGAGCGGCCCCGACCTCGACCAGCTCGCCCTCACGCGTCAGGCATACGAGAGACAGCGCCACGTCCTTGAACTCGCCGCCGTAGGCGCCCGCGTTCATAATGGCAGCGCCCCCGATACCCCCGGGAATACCGCTCGCGAACTCGTACCCCGCAAATCCTGCCTGCTGCGCACGCTCGGCCACCGCAGCGTTCGAGGCTCCCGCCTGGGCATACACCAAACCGCCCGCACCGACCTCGACAGCGCTCAAGTTATCGGCTACCTGCATGACCACGCCGCGCACGCCCGCATCGGCCACCAGCACATCGCTGCCGTAGCCGAGCACATGCAGCGGTGCATCGAATACGCGGCACGCGTCGAGCACGGCCTTGACCGCCTCAATGTCGCGCGGCCGCACGAGAAAGTCAGCCGGCCCGCCGATGGCGAACGTCGTGTGTGCGGACAACGGTTCATCGCACAGCACGTTCTCGGCGCCAAGCGCTTCCTCGAGAACCTCTCGCAGCGAGCGGGAAGCCATGAGAGCCGCTTATTCGCCCGCGGGCGTACGCGGGCCCTCGAGCGGCAGATGGTCTTCGATTCCATCGCCTCCGAAGCGATCGCCCTCGACACGGCTGCCGTCAACGGCGACAATGTCCTCATGCCCGGGAAGGATCACGTTAAGCACGATGCCCACGAGCGATCCGACTGCCAAGCCTGAAAGCGCCACGGTCACGCCGCCGACCGGCACCACAATGGCACCCGCAGCGCTGTAGGCGATACCG
>CAUVMU010000185.1:0-4184 GCA_963552775.1 uncultured Eggerthellaceae bacterium
GCCGAGCACCGACTGTCATGGCTCGAGGGACTTGCCGACCGTTTTCTGTACGTGCGCGGCGGGCGCGTCTTGTGGGAAAAAACGCCCGATGAACTGGGGGACATGGCAGAAGACGAGCGGGTTCGCTGGGGTCTTCGCGCTCTTCGCCCCGAGCCGAGAAGGGAATTGGCGCCTCCTGCGGGTGCAGGGACTCCCGCAATCGAAGCGTGCGGACTGCACGTTCGACGGGCGGGCGCGTCGATTTTCAAGGACGTTTCGCTCGCGTTCTGGCATGGGCACGTGACAGCGCTCGTGGGGCGCAACGGCGTTGGGAAATCCTCTTTGGCCATAGTTCTCTCCGGCGTACGTCGGGAGAGCGGCGGCGGCGTGCTGATCGATGGAACGAGGATGGGCCCGCGCGCTCGACGCGAACGGGTATGGTACGGGGCCAATGACACGGGCGCCCAGTTCTTCACGGACAGCGTAGCGGAGGAGGTGCTGCTAGGCGTCCCGCGCACGACGGAGGCGCTGGAGCGCGCCCGCACCATCCTGAATCGATTAGGGTTGTACGATCGGAAGGACTCCCATCCGGCGACGCTGTCCGGCGGGCAGAAGCAACGGCTTTCCATCGCCTGCGGTTTCATGTCGGGCCGGGAGGTGCTCGTATTTGACGAGCCGACGAGCGGCCTCGACGGGGAGAACATGAGAATCGTGGCGAGCGCCTTTCGGCAGGCGGCGGCTGACGGGAAGGCGGTGCTCGTGATCACCCACGATACGGAGCTCGTCAACCTCTGCTGCAGCCATCTTGTGGAAGTGGGGTAACGCGTCTCGCCATCTAACGGCCTGCCCGCCTCTTCGCCCGCCCGCCGCGTGGCATTTTTCTGAATTCGGCTCGCCCGTTCGCGCGGTGCGCGTGGCGGTCGGATAACGGCGCAATCCTTCCCGACCAGACCGGACGGCTGTACGTTGACCGACTGTCCGTCATGACAGGACGTAAACCGTCTGTTTGCGCTTTTCGGGCGGGTGCTATGATAGGGCTGGCGACGGTGAGAGTGGTGCAGGTACGTGCCTGCCTGCACGGTGGGGCCGTCGTCTCTGTTTTGTCCCGCATCCCACCGTGCATGAAGGGAAGCGCATGAACGCGAAAACCAAGCGGCGCATGATGGCCGTTACCGGTGTCATCGTCATCGTGCTCGTCATCGTGCTGGCCGTGGTCGGGGGGAGCTCCTCGGCTAAGACGGTCTCGATTGCGGAAGCGGCGACGGGCGATTTCTCCGATAAGAAGATTCAGGTTACGGGAAACGTCGTCGAGAACTCGTTCTCTCTCGACGACAACGTGCTCACGTTCTCCATCTACGATCCGGAAACCGACGCAGCAGCCCAAACGCAGCTGCGCGTCAGCTACGACGGCGGCGTGTCAGCCACGTTCGGCAACGATGTGGTGGCTATCTGCACGGGCAAGATCGATGATCAGGGCGTCCTGCGCTGCAGCGAGTTGGTGACGAAGTGCCCCTCGAAGTACGAGAACGCAAGCGAGGCGCTCGATATCGCGCGTCTGCTCGAATACGGCGAGGGCGTGTACGACAAGCCGGTCAAGGTCGCCGGCATCGTGAAGGCGGGCACGCTCGTTTCCGTCGGCAAGGGCGACCGCATGGTGCTCGTGAGCGAATCCGACGGCACCGAGCTGCCCATCGTGTTCGACGGGGCCCTTTCCGACGAGGTCAAGGAAGGCTCATCGCTGGTCATCACTGGTTCGCTCGGGGCGAACGGCAAGTTCACGGCGACCGACGTCGCTCTGGAAGGATAAGCATGGCAGCAGCTGGTTTCGTTCTCTTGGTCGTCGCCTTCGCTGCTACGACCGTATCCGCATGCGCGTTCTGCGCGGGCCTTTTCGCATCGCGCCGCAAGGCGTCCGCAGCTCTGCCCGCTCGAGCCGCCCGCATGTTCCTCGTCGGGCGCGCAGGCGTCGCCGTCACGGCGGCAGCGCTGCTCGTCTGCTGTTTCATCCTCGTGTTCGCGTTCATGACCGGCGACGTGTCCATCCTGTACGTGCTCCAGGAGCGCTCGCACTCCACTGGGTCGCTGGCGTGGCTGTACAAGCTCTCGGGTCTGTGGGCGGGCCGCGCGGGGTCGCTGTTGTTCTGGGCTTTTTTGATCTCGGTGTTCAACGTGGCGGTGCTCGTGCGCACGGCGCGCGCTTCCGAGCGGCTTGACAATGCGGCGCTCATGGTCGTGCAGGTCGTGCTCGCGGCCTTCATCGGCGTGCTCGTCTTCTCAGAGGCGAACATGCCGTTCGCCCCCACGCCTGCGCGCTACTTCGTCGCCGGCGGGGAGCTGTCATCCTCCGCCGCGCTGCTCGGCATGAACACCCTGCTCGAGCATTGGGCCATGGCCATCCATCCGCCCACGCTGTTCGTGGGGTACGCGGGTCTGACCGTCCCGTTCGCGTACGCCATCGCGGCGCTCGTCGTCGGCGACGCGTCGAAGGCCTGGGTCGAACGCTCGACGCGCTTCGTCCTGTTCTCGTGGCTGTTCTTGGGCGTGGGCATCGGCCTGGGAGCCGTGTGGGCCTACGTCGTGCTCGGTTGGGGCGGCTACTGGGGCTGGGACCCGGTCGAGAACGCGAGCCTGCTGTCGTGGCTCGTGGGCGTGGCGCTCATCCACACGCTCACGGTGTATCGTCAGCGCGGTGCGTTCAAGCGTTGGGCCGTCATGTGCGCCTGCCTGGCTTTTGCGTTCGTGATCGTGGGCACGTTCATCTCTCGTTCGGGTATCGTGCAGTCCGTCCATGCCTTCGAGGGCGACCCGGTATCGCTTGCCCTGTTCGGAGCGCTTATCGTGCTGTCCGTCGCAGCGGGCTTGGCCGGCCTGGCGCTTCGCTGGAAGCAGTTCGGCCCCGACACCGAAGGCGCCGACGATGTGGAGAACATGTTCTCGAAGGACGCCGCATACTACTTCAACAACGTGATCATGATCGTGTTCACGCTCTTGCTCACGTACATGACGGTTGCTCAGGCGCTGCCTTCGTGGCTGCCGTTCGGCGGCGACTCGCTCGGCACGACCGCCTACGACGCCATCGCCCGCCCGCTCGGCATCGTGTACCTGCTCATTCTCGCCGTTTGCCCGCTGCTCGCGTGGGGCAAGACCGACATGAAGCGCTTCGTGCAGCTTGCACGTATTCCCGCCGCGTGCGCGCTCGTGCTGTTTGCACTGTTCATGTGGTACTTCTTTACGAACCTGCTGCCCGCCTACGATGCCATGTTGATGCTCGGCGGCTCGAACTCCCAAGAACTGCTCGAGGCCGGGCCGCCGGTGTACTACAACGCGCTCGCCGTTATCGGTCTGCTCGTGGCCAGCTTGCTGTTCTTCAATGCGCTGTTCATGTTCGCCCGTGGTGTGAACAACTACGCGAAGTCCCATAAAACCAACGTGCTCGCAGCTGCGGTCGGCCTGTTCAAGGGGCACGCCTCCACGTACGGCGGCTCGATTGCGCACCTGTCCTTGTCCATCATTCTGGTAGGGCTCATCGGCTCGTCCATGTACGTGACCGAAAAGACCGCCTACATGGGCTACGACGAGGAGGCCAACACAGCTACCGAGGACTTCACCATCCAGGATTACACGTTGAAGTTCGCGGATCAGAGCGTGACCGAGATAGACGACGGCAAGAACGTGCTCTACGAGGTCGTGTTCGACGTGTACCAAGGTGACCGCTATCTAGGTCAGGCGCGCCCGCAGGTGCAGCTCAACGCCATGACGCAGCAGCAGAAGCTCAACGCGAGCGTCATCAGCATGCCCGATGAGGACCTGTTCGTGGTGTACCGTGGCGTGAACTCCCACGGCGCGTTGTCGCTCGATGTTCGCGTGAATCCGCTGGTGAACCTTGTGTGGTTCGGGTTCGCTCTGCTCATGGTGGGTGCGTTTCTGGCCATTGCGGGCCGTCGGCGTCCGGAGAAAGCGGCTGCTAAGGTTGTGGAAGCCGACGATACGGCTGAAAAACCCGCTTTGATGGGGTAGCATTCACCTCATCATGAATCGTTTCGCGAACACAGCAGGCCAAGGTCCCGCCCGCGCGCCCAACCGCACGGCGGCGGGGCTTGCTGCGCCCGCCATCGCGACGAAGCATCTGTCCAAGGTGTTCAACACGCGCCGTGCGGTCGACGACGTTTCCCTCGAACTTCCCGCCGGCGCCTTCCTCTCCATCT
>CAUVMU010000186.1:0-4174 GCA_963552775.1 uncultured Eggerthellaceae bacterium
GGCGTGGGCGTGCCCTCGCCAGCCGAGAGTGTGCCAACAGCACCCTGAACTACGAAGATCTTGTGAACTGGGTGCGCAGCGTAGCGAACTAGAAGTAAGAAGGAGAATTACCCGAAGAGCTTCGGGATGACGCCCCGCTATCTTGCCATTGCGTTCGGTATAACCCGCCTCACGTGTATGCAATCTGCGGCCTATGGCGTCACGTCGCTCGAGCGCGCGTCTCGCAGAGCCTTGAGCTTTTCGAGCGTTGACGGGTCGAGGCGTCCGGCTATGACGGTCTTGCCCGCTACCTTCGGCGTCTCATCGAGGCGCGCCTCCTCGTAATAGCGCGACATCTCACGGCTGAACCCGTTCGCGCTCATGCGGTCGACGCCGAAGCCGAACACCGCATCTTGAATAGCGGCATCGCTCGTGACCACCAGCGTCTCGACTCCCCGCTCGCGCGCCTCGCGGGCAAGCTTCTCGATGACCTTGTCGGCCGTGTGCCCTGCAGGCGAGAACATGATGCGCACGCCCCCCACACGCTGGGCTTCCCCCGTGGAGAATGCGTTGCCGCCCCCGTCGAACACGATTGTGGCCTGGTATTCGCGCCCTGCGAAGTTCACAACGTCGTTGACAAGCGTCTCGCGCGCGCGGTTGAACGCGTCGTCGGTGTAGTCGGGGCTCGCGATGCGCTGGTAACGACTGCCCGAGCGCAGCACGTTGTAACCGTCCACGATGAGAATACGGTGCCGATGCGCGCTCATAGCGACTCCCCCGTCGCTGCTCCCGTCGCTGCGTCATAAGGGGGAGCGTCCGCCGAAATCGCGTCTGCGCCCGCTTCCGTGCCCTCACCTGCATCTGCCCCTGCGGACGCCGCGTCCGCATCCTCACCTGCCACCGATCCCGCAGCCGAACCGGTTGCCGCGTCCGCGCCCGTCGCTGCAGCTCGTGCCGGACGCTCCGTTGCCGCGCCCCCGCCGAGATCGCCTCGCTGGTGCACCGCATCGGTCACCTCGACCTCGATGATGCCCGTCGCCATTTCGCGCGCACGCCGACGCAAGTCCGCGACCTGCTGCGATACGCGCTCTCCCGCCGCTGCGGCAACCTCGGCGGCACGCTCCCCCGCAATCGCTGCAACCTCTGCGGCCCGCTCGCTCGCCACCGTCGCCACGCCGCTCGCCGTCGGCGCGACCGATGCCTTTACGAGCATGCCCACCGCGTACGCAAGCGAGGCGCGCACAGACGGATCGGCCTCCGCGAACGCGCGCGCGACCGACGAGGCGCTCGGCGACACGACCCCTTCCCCGTAGAAATGCGTCGCCTCGCCTGCACTGAACAAGCTGAACAGCGACTCCGTGAACTGGGCACGCTCGGCGTCGTCGAGCGAGTCGAGCCATTCTCCCAACGTACGACCTCCGAAAGCCGACGAGGCACTGAGCACCGCCGGGGAGAACGTCGAAGCCGCGACATCAACACCCCAGTTGAACGGGTTATGCTGCACCATACCGACCCCGCGGCCCACCACGACGCGGTAATGCTCGACCGACTCGAACAACATGCCGACGATGGAGCCCTGCGGCACCGTTTTGCGCACACGATCGCTCACCTCCGCGAACGCGGGCGAAGCCACGACCTTGTGAGAGAAGCCCGGCCCATCGTGGTCGAATATGGCCACAAGGCGCGTTCGAACCTCATCGGAGCAGTTCATGGCCGCATGCACCGCCAAGTTGCCGCCCTTCGAGTGGCCGCCTGCGAACAGCAGCCCCGGCTTGCGCGCCGCCAACTTCAGATAAGCCGCCGCATCGTCTTGTGCGGGAACCGGGTAGCGCACCGCCAGGTTGAAATCCTCTTTCCACCCGACGATGGTCGCATCGGTTCCCCGGAACGCAACGTAGCGGTCTCCGTTAGGGAAATCGAAGCAGCATGCGGCGAACTGCTCCTCGCGCGCCTCATCGAACTTCGAGGCGTAGAGGCAAACCCGCAGTTCACGGAAGCGAGGTGACGCGGCAACAAGGGAGACGAGCACGCGGTTCGGTTCGGAATCGCGCTGACCGCTCAACAGGGTCCCGAGCAGTTCGGCCTTGTGGAAATCGCGCAGGGGCACACCCTCGTCACCGGCGGCGGCGGGGCACGCCTCGCCCAAACTCAGATACGAAAGCTGGGAGAGCACCAGACTGTCGACGTCGTTGAGGGAATCGTCCTCGAACGAGTCGAGCTTGCGCTGCACGTAGTCGATAATCGTCTCCATGGAAGGCTCCCGACCGTGCGGCGTTAACGCCCGACATGGGCCGCAGCGCCCTCGCCTTTGCCGGATGCAGCGCCCCCAGCGGTTGCGGCACCAGCCGCGAGCCCCTCGCCCTTGCCGGACGCAGCTTCTTCTCCGAGAGCGGCCCTCTCCCCGGGAGCAGGGCGGTTCTGGCGCAGCCATTCGTACATGAACGCGGTGGAGGCCTGCGCCACGTTCAACGACGAAACGTTGCCCATTTGCGGAAGCTTGCCAAGTAGATCGCAGTGCTCGAGCACCAGACGCGAGATGCCCTCGTGCTCGTTTCCCATGACCAGGCAGATCTTACCCGAGAGGTTCACGTCCCACACGTCGTCGCGGGCATGCTCGCTCGCAGCCGCCACCCAAAAGCCGCTGTCCTGCAAACGCTTCAGAGCCTGAACGATGTTCGCCGTCTGCGCGATGGAAAAGTGCGCCACAGCCCCCGCCGAGCTCTTGTACGCGGATGCGTCCACACGGGCGCTGCGCTTGTTGGGGATAATGACGCCAATGGCCCCAACGCTCTCGGCGCTTCGAATCACGGCCCCAAAGTTGCCAGCGTCGGTAATGTGGTCGAGCACCACGATGAGGGCGCGCCCGTTGTGCGACGCCGCGTACTTCTCAGCCGCATCGATGAGGTCGCCCACACCTACGTACGCAAAAGGCCGCGCCTCGGCGATAACGCCCTGGTGGCTGTCGCGCACCGACAGCTCGTCGAGTTTGGCCCGCGCGACCATCTTGACGGCAACGTCGCGACGGCGAGCCTTGCGCAGGATGTCCTCGATCAACGGATCGCGCTTCGCGTTGTCGGCCAGGAAGATGCGGCGCAGAGGCACGTCGATGCGCAGCGCTTCGATAACGGGACGCTTGCCTTCGATGTAATCGGGCATGGAGAAATAGCCTTTCACGGGAGCGCCGCAGGAACAGTCCCCGACGCGAGAGGGTACGACATTGACATGGTACGACACTGGCATGGGAGTGTAGCACGGCAGATGGACGGGACCGCCCGTGCCGTTAAGGTTGCGCGGAAACTCCAAGCAGGCGCTGCGCAGACGCTGTGCAGGCCCCGTGCCGATAGGCAGAGGGCGCGACGGGCGGCGGACACGGCGGGCGGCGGTGTTCGCATGTAATCTGAAAGCGGGCCACCGTGCAGTGTTACAGCAGGAAAAGGAGCAGGCGCGCACTCACGCCCACAGCTACAGCGCCGTCCCTCGAGTGGGACGTGTCAGCCGGGACATATCGACGCCCTCGAGCTCGAGCAAGGCTATTTTACGGTCAAGACCTCCCCCGAACCCGGTCAGGCTGCCCGACGCGCCCACCACGCGGTGGCACGGCACGATGATCGACACGTGGTTGTGCCCCACAGCACCTCCGACCGCGCGCGCCGAGGCCCGCGCGCCGGTCTCGGCAGCGATGCGCTGCGCGATGGCGCCGTACGTGGTCAACCGGCCGTAGGGGATCTCTTCCAAAATGCTCCACACCCGCTGGCGAAACTTCGAGCCGCGCTGAACGACAGGAGGAGCCGCACCAGGATCCTTGCCCGCGAAATACGCGTCGAGCCAGGCGCACGTCTGCGCGAGCACCGGAATCTCGTCGGCTGAGAAAATCCTCTTCGCATCGGGAGAAACCGTCGCACAGTCATACTTCTGACCTGCGAAGAAAACCCCTATGAGCGATTCCCCGTCGCTCGCGAGCACCAACTCGCCGAGCGGCGAGGCGTATCGGACCGTGTAATCCATGCGCTCCTCCTACCGAATCACAGACCATGCAGCGCCGGACGCTGCCGAGAGCTGAACGGCATTCAGAAATTAACGTGCGCCCTTTGCGAAACCCAGCATCTCACGCAACGTTCCCGCAGGTCGCAAAATTTCCTTTCAAAAGAGTGTACAGTAAATTTACGCCCGTCCCCCACATGAATCGTCCAAAAGA
>CAUVMU010000187.1:0-4170 GCA_963552775.1 uncultured Eggerthellaceae bacterium
GGTAGACCACGGGAAGGAAGGAAGCTTCCTGTTCGAGCCGATACCAGCGAGTATGCTCGCGGTGCTTTTGAAGCGAAAGAAGGATGGCGGTCGTTTTGCCGAATCCGGCAGGCGCTGCAAGGATGGCGAGCCGGTAGCGCTCCAAGGAGAGCCGCTGGATGCGATCGCAGAACAAGCTGCGCAAAGGAATGGCGGGGAGCTGCAGTTTTGTCTGAAGGAGAGGCGGTTTCACGTCTTCTGCCCTTCGGATTCGAGCGGCTTTGAACGTTATAGTAAATGAGAACAGCCGAAACCGCAAATCGCTGGTTCCGGCTGTTGTGCGCGAACGGTGTTCGAGGGAGAGTCGAACTCGCACGTATTTCTACAACGGTTTTTGAGACCGCCGCGTCTGCCATTCCGCCACTCGGGCGCAAGCTGAAATTATAGCGGAACAAACGCGCTGCGTCGAAGACGCAGATTAAAGAATGTGAGGATGCGCCTGCGTTTCCCCTCTGTGATTCAAGATGAATCGTGCGTGCGCTGCATCGCATCCATCTGTTTGCCGCTTGCCAGCAGTTCATGGTGTAAACCTTAATTGACATCTGAAGTGCAACGGTGGGGGTGCGGCTTTGATTCGCTTTCTTCCTATCATTGGGGTGCCAGGCGATGCATAGCTCGAGGATGCGCCTGGTGCTGAGCGCCGGCGGATCTGGTGTGGCCGTTATAGGCTGTCAGGAGTTCCGAACGTCCCTACAATGGCTTCATCGGACGCAAGGAAACGAGGATTGTCCGACGCTGGTGGCCGACGAGCCCGGTTTGGCCATGTGCGGCTGTCCCGATGGTCTTTTTTGTCATGCCGCCGGGTTCGCTGGCGCCGACCGATAGCCGATAGGTTGATGTCGAGGCGCGCATCTGCGCGGCCTGCTCTCTCAAGGTAATGCCGTGGCCGGCGCCATGGCCGAACGCCGGCTCCTCACGACCGGAAGGAGCCGGATGGAACGCGAATTCGACATAGCCTGCGGCGTCGATGCGGGGAAGCGGCCGCACCGCTTCACCGCCATCGACGGGCGCACGGGCGAGGTGCTGCTTGACGAGAAGGTCGCCCAGGGCGAGGCGGAGATGCGAGATGCCCTCTCCCGCGCCTGCGGGCCTGGGAACGTCCTGGTCGTCGTCGACCAGCCCGGCAGCATGTCGGCGCTGCTGTTCGCCGTGGCAGAGGATATGGGAGTCCCCTGCGGGCTCATAACGCCCAAGGCGATGGCGCGGGCCATCGAGATGTACGGCGGCGAGGTGAAGGCCGACGCGCACGACGCATTCGTGATCGCCGAGGTGTCCGCAAGCCTCCCGCGGCTCGTCAAGCCAGTCGAAGGCAAGAGCGACGCGTGCCCGGCGCCCGCGGTCCTCACGTCCTACGGCCGCGAGCTCACGGAGGAGGCCGCCAAAACCGGCAACAGGCTCCACGACCCGCTGCTCTCCACCTGCCCGGCGCTCGAGGCGCATCTGGACGGCAAGCGCATCCAGAGCCAGTTCTACCTGACCGTGCTCGCGAGGTACAGCGGGTGCGCGGGCCTCAAGAGGGCCGAGGGGCGCAGCTACGGCTCGGCGGTTACCGCCCTCGCCCGAAGGAGGCTGAACGTCATGTACGCCATGCTGCGTGACGGGAAGCCCTACGAGAAGAATAACGGCTAGCCCGATTCCGCCCGACGCCAGCCGCATTCTCGCGAGTCCCATTGTAGCAGGGGCGGGCGTCAGCATGCCCAAAACCAAGACGTGGCAGCTTCCCCGCTAGTCTTCTTCGGAATCAGAAGGAAATAGTAGGTTGACAAATAGTTGGACCGAATGAGGTCCGGTTACCCTCCCATTTCTCGTGTCCAAGAAATGGGAGGCGGTTCAAACGGAGAGAGGGGATTTGTAAGAGGCTTTTGTTACAGCTCCTTCGTTGCGCGCGGTTCGGTAGGTGCGCAAGGGAAAAATCGAAGGCCAGGTCGGGCGGTCCGCTGAGAGCGGTGCCGCCCGATGGTCGGCGCGGCGGGCGCAAAAGGAGGAGAAAACCGCTCGAAGCACGCCGACAAAAGGCCGCAGGCGTCTAGTCTTCGATGGCGATGGTGAGCTTCTCGTCGAGCTTGGGCTCGAGCTGCTTCTTCGGCACGGTGATCTTCAGGATGCCGTTCTCGAACTTGGCATGGACGTCGCTTTCCTGGATGTCCTCGCCGACGTAGTAGGAGCGGCTGCACTTCCCACTGAAGCGCTCTTTGCGCACATAGGTGCCCTTGGGGTCCTGCTCGGTCGACTCGGAAGAAGTCTGCGCGGTAACGGAGAGCACACCGTCCTTCAGCTCGGCGGTGACGTCTTCCTTCTTGTAGCCGGGTAGATCGACGATCAGTTCGAATCCGCCTTCATGCTCCTTGATGTCGGTGCGCATGAGGTTGGGAGTTGACCTCATGAGGGGCGCGTTGTCGAAGAACGTTTCAAAGGGATCGCTCATGAGGCTGTTGAAGAAGCTGCGGTTGCTGCGGGGAACGAGCATGGTCATGGTTCTCATCTCCTGTGGTCGGGGACCGCGTGTGCCGCATGTTCGCGGCAGGGTGCGGCCCGCTCCTGCTCTTTGCTACATTTCTTTTATATCCTGCGGTATTAGCACTGTCAATCGAAGAGTGCTAACTGTCATCTTCCCGAAACCGACCGTCAACGTTCCGTAAGATTTCGTCGCTTATCGCGCGAATCGGATATGCTGGACACTGGAGACGTTCGGGATGCCGGAGATGCTGGGCTGGACGCCAGGGGATGCCCTATGCAAGGAAGAAGGATAGTCGTGACTCTGATAGGAGTTCTTTCCGACACGCACGGCCGTCTCGATGCGGATGCGTTTGCGGCGCTTGCTGAGTGCGACCGCATTATTCACGCGGGCGACATCGGAGGGCCGCACATTTTACGCGAGCTGGAAGCGTTGGCCCCGGTGACGGCCGTGCTCGGTAACAACGACTTCAACGAGTACGGAACGCGGGTGGACCGGTTCGCCCGCCCTGTTATCGACGGGGTTCGGCTCCTGGTGGCGCACTATCCGCACGAGGTGCGTTGGGGATTTGCGGGCGGCGGCGAATCGGCCCCGGGCGATTCGATTCCCGATATATGCATTCACGGGCATACGCACGTGCCCGAACTGCTGAGCGGAGCGTCGGCGCGTCCCGCTGCGTACGTGCTGTGCCCGGGGTCTGCGTCGTTCCCGCGAGGCGGTTCACAGCGCTCTGTTGCGTATATCGAGGTCAAGGACGCGAGAATTCTAGAGGTGCGCATCGAGCCCGTAAAGTAGCGCCGCTATCGCCGGCTTTGGGAAGAGGAAGGCGCGCAACCTTCGTCGATGTGATAATCGACGGCTCGGCATGAGAGATAGGGAGGCTTACGGCCGGCGACTCGATTTTTGCCGACGCTGCAGGCGGGTAGACCCATACAGATGAGCAGACCCAACATGCACGCCGCATATGGGAAGGGAACCGGCGAGCCGACTCCCTTCGTTGCAGTGCTGCCCGGTAAGCGAATTGCTAGTATGCCTTGAAAGCGCTCTTCGGGGCACCGCAAATGGGGCACTTCTCGAAGTCCTCGCCCTTGTGGATGTAGCCGCAACCCGGGCACAGGTAGTACGCGTCGTCGTCGGCCGCATCGATGTTGTTGTAGGCCTCGAGGTATTTCTCGGCATGGACGGACTCGGCCAGCTTGGCGCGTGCGAACACGGCGACCGCCTTGGCGTCGCCCTCGGCCTGGGCCTTTGCGATGAAAGCCGGGTACATGTCGGAGGTCTCGTAGATCTCGCCGAGCGCGGCGTTGACGAGGCTGATGTCGGTGGGGACAGCGGCGACATTGCCGGCGACGGGCATGGCGTAGTCGGGCTCTACAGCCTTGACCAGCGCGGACTCGAGACGGATGTGAATCTGCTCGGCGTCGGCGGTGGCACGGAACAGGCGGGCAATCTGCGAGAATCCGGCGGCATCGGCGGCTTCGGCGTAGGCGGTGTACTTGGCGGATGCGCCGGTCTCGCCGGTGACGGCGGCCTTCAGGTTGTCGAGCGTGGAACCGACCTCGGTCTGGGAATCGGCGACGCAGTTGAAGTTGGAAGCGTTTTCGGGCGTGGGAAACTCGGTGCGAACGTTCATGGGAACCTCGTCTTTCTGTTCATTGAATCGATGAAATACTCGA
>CAUVMU010000188.1:0-4123 GCA_963552775.1 uncultured Eggerthellaceae bacterium
GCCTGCATGTCCCTGACGCGTGTCGGGTGCATCGGATTCGGTATCGCGTCCGCTGCCGCCGATAGCTCGAGCGCCGTATCGTTCGGCCTCGATGCCGCTCGTTCGAGCGCCTCGCCTTCGCAGGCGGCGCCCCTCGTCGCTGCCGAGGCCGTTTCCGCCCATGACGGTTCATCCCTGTCCACCCCCGCTTCGCGCGATATCTCCGTCGGCATCGCCGCTATCGAGGACGAGGAGCGTCAAGCCGCCGAGGCTGCCGCTGCCGCCGAGGCCGCGGCTATCGCCCAGGCCGAGGCTGCCAAGGCTGCCCAAGAAGCCGCTGCTCTCGATGCCGAACTCGCCGCCTTGTCCGATATCGACTGGTCCGTCGGCAAAAAGGCCTTTGTGACCGAGTGGTCCGCCCGTATCGACGCCTACCTCGCCGGTTCCGCTCTTGCGGGTTACGGCAAGGTTTTTGCGGAGGCCGCCTGGGAAAACGGCGTCGACCCCCGCTGGTCGCCCGCCATTTCCAACACGGAAAGCTCGAAGGGCGCTCATTGCTTCAAGCCTTATAACGCGTGGGGATGGGGCGACAGCGCTTGGTCGAGCTGGGAAGAGGCTATCAACGCCCATGTGGCAGGCTTGGCTTCCGGCTACGGTTACTCCATCACGTACGAGAACGCTCTCAAGTACTGTCCTCCCAACGCTCGGAACTGGTTCAACAACACGCTGCATCAGATGCAAACGATCTAAACCGATTCCCATCTATGCGAACGGGCGCTGTACGGTGAAAGGGCTGATATGAGCAACGTCATCGTAGTCGGGTGCGGTCGCGTGGGGTCCCAGTTGGCCAGCATGCTCTCGGATAACGGGAGCAACGTGTGCGTTATCGATAAAAACGCCGATGCGTTCGGCAATCTGGGACGCAATTTCAACGGATCGATAGTCCAGGGCCTCGGCTTTGATGAGGACACGCTGGTCAAGGCGGGGATCGACGATTGTGACGTTTTGGCCGCTGTCACTCAATCCGACAACGCGAACCTCATGATCACCGAGGTCGCGACTCATCTGTTCGACGTGCCGCATGTTATCGCCCGCCTGTACAACTCCGATCATGAGCGCGCTTACATGCAGCTCGGCATCGATTACGTGTGCGGCACCTCCCTCGTTGCCGAAGAAGTGTTCGGCAAGGTGGTGTCGGGACATGGCGCGCATCTCGACACGTTCGGCGAGTACGAGATTCTGCGCTTCTCGCTGAACCTCGACTTTATGGGCAAGCGCACAGTGCGCGTGTCGGAGCTCGAGCGCGACCACGACATCCGCATCATCGCCTTCGAGCGCAGCGACGGTTCGGCTTCGTCCATTCCGACGGGCGAATCCGTTCTCTACCACGGTGATTCCGTGCTCGCCTGCGTGCGCCACGAGCTTATCGAGTCCTTCTCGCGCTACATCCAGGATTAGGGGGACTCATGTACATCGTTATTGCCGGTGGCGGCAAAATCGGCGAATACCTGGCCACGGTTCTGCTGAAAAGCGGGAACGAAGTGGCGATCATCGAAAAGAACGCGAGCATCGCCGACCGTCTCTCCATGTTGCTGCAAGGCCGTTATCTGGTCATTCGCGGGGACGGGTGCGACTCGAAGTTCCAGGAGGACGCCGGTATCCGCAAGGCGGACGTGTTCGTGGCCACGACCGGGCAGGACGACAACAACCTCGTTTCGTGCGAGATAGCCCAGCGCGTGTTCAGCGTGCCCCGCTGCGTTGCCCGCGTGAACGCTCCGAAGAACCAGCGCATCTTCAGAGCGCTCGGCATCGAGAGCGTGTCCTCGACTGAGCTCATCGCCAACCTTATCGAGGAGGAGACTCTGATGGGGAGCGTGAGCACCGTGTCGTCGCTCACGCATGGCAGCGTGCTTTTGGCCGAGGTGGCCGTACCGCGCCCCCGTTCGCACGAATATCCCGACGGTATTCCCGTCGCCGCGATCGACATGCCCGAGAACAGCATCATCGCGGCGGTCGCCTCGGCCGATGACGTGCAGGTGGTCAACGAGGACACGGTCATGTACCCGGGCGACAAGGCGATCGTTGTGGCCGATACCGAGGCTATGGGGGAGGTTCGGGCGCTTTTCCGCTCGCTGTAGACGGTTCGAAGCGCCGTTTGTCGAACGTCGGTCGTTTCCAAAAAGGCTGGAGCAGAACGTCGCAGGTCCCGATGCAACCGTTCGCCGGGGTTTCGCGGTAAAAATTCACATCGTGCGCCATGAGGCGAGGAAGGATTCACACTATGATAGATCGCTATACCCGTCCTGCGATGGGAGCTGTCTGGGAGCCGCAGAACAAGTTCGAGATTTGGAAGGAAATCGAGGTGCTGGCCTGCGAGGCGCAGGCGGAACTCGGCCAGGCGGGCATCACGAAGGAGGAAGCCGCTTGGATTCGTGCGCACGCCGATTTCACTATCGAGCGTATCGACGAGATCGAAAAGGTGACGAACCACGACGTCATCGCATTCTTGACGAACATGGCCGAGTATATCGACGCCGACGTGCCCGAAGGCTTTGAACCGCCGAGCCGCTGGGTCCATTACGGTATGACCTCGTCCGATCTCGGCGACACGGCACTGTGCTGCCAGATCGCGCAGGCGTGCGATCTGATTCTCGCCGACATAAAGCAGCTGGGGGAAACCTGCAAACGACGGGCGTTCGAGTTCCGTGACACGCTGTGCGTGGGTCGCACCCACGGCATCCACGCCGAGCCCATGACGTTCGGGATGAAGTTCGGCAGCTGGGCCTGGATGCTCAAGCGCGCCCAGGAGCGCATGGAACAGGCGCGCGCCATGGCCGCCACAGGGGCTATTTCGGGCGCGGTCGGATCGTACTCCAACATCGACCCGTTCGTGGAGCGCTACGTGTGCGAGAAGCTGGGGCTTGTGCCCGATCCTCTGTCTACCCAGGTCATCGCACGCGACCGCCACGCTCAGGTCATGACGGTCCTCGCCGTGGTCGCCTCCGAGCTCGAGGCTATCGCCATGCAGGTGCGCTTGCTGCAGCAATCCGACGTGATCGAGGCCGAGGAACCTTTCGCCAAGGGACAGAAAGGCTCTTCGGCCATGCCCCACAAGCGCAATCCCATCACGGTCGAGCGCGTGTGCGGCCTCTCGCGTACGGTGAAGGCGAATGCTCAGGTGGCGCTTGACAACGTGGCTCTGTGGTACGAACGCGATATCAGCCACTCGGGCGCGGAGCGCGTGGCCCTTGCCGACAGCTTCATCGCGCTCGACTACATGTTCGGCAAGATGCAGCCGCTGCTCGACGGTCTGCTCACGTACCCGGCGAAGATGGAGCACAACCTGTGGCGCACGCGCGGGCTCATCTTCTCCTCGAAGGTGCTGTTGGCGCTCGTCCGGACGGGCATTACGCGCGAAGACGCCTACGTTATCGTGCAGCGCAATGCCATGGCTGTGTGGGAAGACATTCAGAACGCGCAGGCGGGCCCCACGTACCGCGAGCGTCTCGAAGCCGATCTTGATGCGAACCTGACGGCCGCGCAGCTCGACGAGATATTCGACCCGCGCGCGTTCCTGTCGCGTATCGACTTCATTTTCGAGCGCTTGGAGAAGCTGGAGTTCTAGAACGCGGGCCACGTGGGCTGCCGTCTGCGGACTGCCGTCTGCGGACCGAAATCGAGCGCCGGAGGCGGGGATTCCCGCCTCCGGCGCTTATTGCCCTACGTCGTATTGTGCGTCTTGCACCCGGTGCTTCGTGCCCGGCGTTCGCGCTTCGACCCTCGCGTCAGCGCTCGTGTCAGCGCCCGGCGCCCGACGCTCGCCGTCGAACGGACTACTCGCCGTCGAACAGCGGGGTCGAGAAGTAGCGCTCGCCTGTGTCGGGGAGCAGCGTGACCACGGTCTTGCCCGGACCGAGCTTGCGGGCCAACCGACGCGCGGCCGCCACGTTCGTGCCGCTCGATACGCCGCAGAGCAGGCCCTCCTCGCGGGCGAGCGCCCGAGCCGTCTCGAGCGCCTCCTCGTCGCTGACGATGCAGATGTCATCGTAAATAGCCCGGTCGAGAATGGCGGGGATGAGCCCGTCGCCGATGCCCATCTGCAGGTGCGTTCCGATACCGCCGCCTGACAGTATGGCGGCGTTTT
>CAUVMU010000189.1:0-4102 GCA_963552775.1 uncultured Eggerthellaceae bacterium
TAACTTGTTACTCTTGCAATATGGATTATGTATGGATTGGTGGGCCATATAGGGTTAGAAGCTTTTGTCAGCCATGTGTGACGATGGCTTGTAGGGAGAGACATCTCAGGGAGAGGACGGAGGCTTCTCATGGGGAGCAAATTTGTAATCGCCGATCCACGGAAATGCGTTGGGTGCAAGGCTTGCATGGCCGCCTGCCTTGTCAAGCATTTCGTGCCCAACGACGTTCCCATCGCTCGTCTGAACGTCGTGAACGTGGGCGAGGGAATGACCGCGCCTATCCTGTGCCATCACTGCGAGGACGCGCCGTGCGCTGCGGCGTGCCCCACAGCCGCCCTCTACCGCGACGGCGATCGCGTCGGCGTCGCGCTCGAGCGCTGCATCGGGTGCCGCAGCTGTGTGGTCGCGTGCCCCTTCGGCGCCGTCGACGTGGTCGAGCGCTACGACGCAGAGAGCCTCGGCGATTTGATGGTGGGTGCCGCGCCCCGCGCGGCGGTCATCAAATGCGACCGCTGCGTCGACCGGCCGAACGGCCCAGCCTGCATTGAGGCGTGCACGTCGTTCGCTTTGCAGCTTGTGAGCGAAAGCTCGCTCGACGCGAACGTCAAGGGCAAGCGGCGCGAGGCGGCCGCTTCCGCGCTCGATATGGCAGGGGCGTTCTAGTCGGACTTGATTCGGTTGTACAAGCATGAAAATGCTTTAAGTGGAACTCGAGTGGAAGTGAGGAGGAAGTCATGGAAAAGCACATGGTAGTTTGTCCCTACTGCGGATCTGGCTGCAAGCTCGACCTGCTTGTCGAGAACGGGGTCGTCGTCGGCGCCGAGCCGCTCATGGGGTTGACAAACCAGGGGGAACTGTGCCTGAAGGGTTACAGTGGCTACGACTTCATCAACGACACGAAGATCTTAACGCCGCGTCTGTACTATCCTTTGATGCGCACGGCGAAGGACAAGCCGCTTAAGCGCGTGTCGTGGGATACGGCTTTGAACTTCGTGGCCGAGAAGCTGACCCAGATCAAGGAAAAGTACGGCCCCGACGCTATCATGACCACCGGCTCGTCCCGCGGTACGGGAAACGAGTCGAACCTGGCGATGCAGCGTTTCGCCCGCGCATGCCTGGGGACCAACAACATCGACAACTGCGCCCGTACTTGACACGGCCCTACTGTCGTCGGTCTGATTGACACCGTTGGAGCTGGTTCTATGAGTTGCGGCGTCCCTGGCATGGAGGACGCTGGATGCATTTTCCTGTTCGGGTACAACCCGAACACCTCGCACCCCATCGTGGCACGGCGCATCGTGCGCGCCAAGGAGAAGGGTGCCAAGATCATCGTCGCCGATCCGCGATTCATCGAAACGTCGCGTATCGCCGACATCTACCTGCCGTTGAAGAACGGCAGTAACGTTGCTTTCCTGAACTCGTTCGCCTATTCGATTATCGACCAGGGTCTTGTTGACATGGATTTCGTGCGCGAACATACGTCGGGATACGAGGACTTCGTCAAAATCGTGTCGAAGTACCCGCCCGAGCTGACGCAGAGCATCACGGGCATCGACCCGGGCATGCTGCGCGAAGCTGCGCATATGTACGCGACGGCCGAGCCGTCCGCCATCTTAGGATGGGGCATGGGCGTCTGCCAGCATCTCCAGAACGTCGAAGCCGTGCACATCCTGGCCGGCATCACCTGCATCACCCACCAGATCGGCAAGCCCAACTCGGGCGTCGCGCCCGTTCGCGGCCAGAACAACGTGCAGGGTGCGTGCGACATGGGCGCGCTTCCCAACTTCTTCCCCGGTTACCAGAGCGTGACGAACCCCGAGATTCGCGAAAAGTTCGCCAAAGCCTGGAACGTCCCCGTCGAGCGCTTGTCCGACCACGTGGGCTACAAGGTGTCCGACATAGGCCACCTCATCGACGACGGCAAGATCCACGCCTTCGTGAACATGGGCGAAGATCCGCTGCAGACCGAGCCCGATGCGCTGCACCTTAAAGAGCAGCTCTCGCGCCTCGATCTGTTCGTATGCCTCGACATCTTCATGACGCAGTCGACCGCTGAGGCCGACGTCATTCTCCCCGCCACGTCGTGGGGCGAGCACGAGGGTGTCTTCACGGCATGCGACCGTACGTTCCAACGCTTCACGACCGCTGTGCCGCCGAAGGGCGAGTGTCGCCACGACTGGGACATCATCGCCGACCTCTCCACGCGTATGGGGCATCCCATGCACTACGAGAACACGCAGCAGATCTGGGACGAGGAGTGCCGGGCCGTCTGGCCGGGCGCCTTCGGGGCGACGTACGAGAAGATGGAGGGCATCGGGCACGCGCAGTGGCCGGTTCCCACGCTCGAGCATCCGGGTACGCCCGATCTGTTCTTGGGCGGTCAGTTCTCCACGCCCGATCGCCGCGCGCGCCTTATCGCGCACGACTTCGTGTATCCCACCGAGCTGCCCGACGAGAAGTATCCGCTCGTTCTGTGCACGGTTCGCGAGGTCGGGCACTACTCGTGCCGCTCCATGACCGGCAACTGCGAGCAGCTCACCGATCTGGCCGACGAGCCGGGCTACGCGCACATCAGCCCGAAGGATGCGGCTGAGCGCGGTATATCCCACAACGATTTGATCTGGGCGTACTCGCGCCGCGGCAAGATCATCACGCGCGCGTTCGTCGATGACCGCATCAACGAAGGCGCCATTTACATGACCTACCAGTGGTGGATCGGCAAGTGCAACGATCTGTGCCTGCATCACGTCGATTCGAAGTCCCACACGCCTGAGGACAAGTACAGCGCCTGCCAGGTCGAGCGCATCGACGACCAGCTGTGGGCCGAGGAGCACTGCCAGGAACTGTACATGGAACTGAAGGAGCGCATGGCCCAAAAGGCCGACCGCCAGTATATCAGCTCTGACGAGGACGACGTGGCCAGGGGGGTGAACGAGCGTCGCGAGCCCGAGCTTGTCTTGGCGTAAACCGCCGGCGTTGCCGCGCGGCCGTCAGGGAAAGAAGTGTTTCCAAGGGGGTATGCCGCAGGCCCCTAGGCGGGCCTGCGGCTTCAGGATGTACGATCCCGATAAGGGGTGAACGTATGAATCGCTTTATCGCAATAAACCCGAGCAGGTGCGTTGCATGCGGCACTTGTCGGGCCGAGTGCAGCGAGGGGCACCGCAAGGCGGGCTTGCAAAGCGAGCCGCGCCTGGCGCTGTACGAGAGCCGCGAGGTGGTAGCATCGCTGACGTGCCACCACTGCTCCGGCGCCCCGTGTTTGCGCGTCTGCCCGGTCAACGCCATCAGGCGTGATGGCGACGGATGCATCCGCGTCGACGAGCATATATGCATCGGCTGCAAGCTTTGCGCCGTGACATGCCCGTTCGGCGCCATCCACATGTCGGGCACGTCCATTGCGGGCGTTGCCGGCATCTCGTACAACACGCCGACGTTCCCCGCGTCCACGAATCCCATCATCCAGTGGGAAGTCGGAGTGTACGCGGCGGCCGTCAAGTGCGACCTGTGCGCGTACGACATGTGCAACCCGCATTGCGTGAGAGCCTGTCCCACCAATGCGCTGCGCCTCGTCGAGGATGCGGGAGACGCAGCCGAGATAAACGACAAGCGCGTGAAAGCCGGTAAGGAAAGCCTGGTCATGCTTGAGAACTACGATCCGCATGACGATGAGCAGGAAGGGAGGAAGTGACATTATGGAACTGCTGCTTGCATCTTTGGGCATCTCGAGCGTCGGTGCGCTGCTCGCGCTGCTGACCGGACGCAACGAGAACGCTGGCAAGATAGTCGGCTGCACGTTCGGTGTCGTGGCCGCCGCCCTTGCGCTCGTGGCGGGCATCGCCGCTATCGTGGGGCCCGTGTCGGAGTTCTCGGTCGGCACCGTGTTCCTCGAGTTCTCGCTGCGCCTCGATCCGCTTGCCGGCATCATGGTGGCTGTCATCTCCATGCTCGCCCTCGTGGCGTGGGTCTACGGGTTCTCGTACTTCGACGAGTACCAAGGCCGGGGCATCGGCGTGATGTGCTTCTTCATGAACCTGTTCATCGCATCCATGAACTGCGTCATCACCGTCGATAACGCGTTCTGGTTCCTCGTTTTCTTCGAGCT
>CAUVMU010000190.1:0-4095 GCA_963552775.1 uncultured Eggerthellaceae bacterium
CCCGGAGTCGTCCGCGCTCAACCGCGAGAACCGCGGTCGTCTTGCCGTGGAAGCGGCGAAGCAGGCGCGCGCCGCGCGCTCCGGAGGCGCTTTCCGCGTCTGAAACACGTGCGCGGCATCGGTACGCGAAACGGTGCCATTCAACTCCAAAAGCTGAGCGAAAAGGCGGCTCTACCTAATCTGCATGACAAAAAAACGTCATGTCACGTCGAAGTTCCTTGTTCTGCATGATAGGCAAAAAGCCAGTTCAAAGGCATACTTCTCCCTGTGTTCAGCTCAAGGGCGCCGCGAGGCGAAAACAAGGGCGCATGACAGCCCCTTCCCCTGCAAAGCTGCAAAGACGAGAGAAACGAAGGCAAGTTGCAAAGGCAAGCCACAAGGAGGCGCGCATGAGATTCCTCGGACTGGGTATTCCCGAACTCGCTGTTATCTTGATTATCGTTCTTCTGATCTTCGGTCCCAAGAACCTTCCAAAGCTCGGGAGCGCCGTCGGCAAGACGGTTAAGAACCTGCGCAGCGGCATCAAAGAGGGCTCTGAGACAGAGGCCGAAGAGGCTGCCGAAGAAGTGCTCGAGGAAGTCGAAGAGGTCGTCGAGGAAGCCGAAGCTCCCAAAAAGACCGTGAAGAAGGTCAAGCGAATCGCGAGCGACGACGAGGAGTAGATCCGTTGCGGCAAGCGCGCATCTGAGGACAAGATCGCGCACCTGCAAACGAGACCGAGCGCACGCGCAGCCCTCGATGGCGAAGCGATCGAGCGCACGCGCAGTCCTTGATGGCGAGGTAGCGAAATAGTGCGGACGAACGCGCGGGAGGCGATGCCCCCGCGCGTTCTGCTACCATAAGGCCGATGCAAGCAGGCAAAGGGCCGAAGGGAGGGCGCGCATGGCACGCGATAAGCATGTCGTCGAAGATCTTTCCGCGCGCCGCATCATCGGATTCGCCTGCAACCAGGGGTTCGTCTTCTTCCTGTTCTACATGGGACTGAACCGTTCGTTCGATGTGGCGGGCTTTTCGTTCGAACGCGCCGAGCTGTTCGGGACGCTCGCGTTCATGGTCGTCGGGTTCTTCATGGTCAGCAGGGTGCGCGACGCCTTGCGCCCCCGATTGTTCCTGCGCCCTGTGCTCTACGTGTATGCGGTCGTGCTCGGGGCGGCCTCGCTCGTGCCGGCCATGCTCCCCGAGGCAGCGCTCGCCGCACTGCCGTTCGAGTGGGTGTTTCTGGGCATGCCCGCTGCGGTGCTCCTCACGGCGTGGGGCATGACGTTCGGCGAGGTATCAAGCAGCGTGTCCATCCCCGAGGTGTTTTTGGGCTCGCTTGTGGGAGCGCTCGTGTGCCTGGCGTTTTCCCTGGTCAGTGATTCGACGCTTGCCATGGTCGTGTTCGCTTTACTCCCGCTTGCCAGCGTGGTGAACATACAGGTACCCGCTTCGACCCCGCCGCGTTCGCGCGCGTCGGTGCAGGCGTCGGTCGACGATGCGCGCAAGCTGTCGCTCAAGGTCATGGCCGGCACGGTGTGCTTCGGTATGGCCGCCGGCTTCATGGAAACGTACAGCACCGACCCGGGCACGGCGGCGTTGCCTACGTATCCGTTGACCATGGTGCTGTTCGGGGCGTTTTTGATCGGGAGCCTGTCGCTTCTGCTCTCCGACGGGTTCGGGCGCGGGGCTGCGCTGAACAAGGCGTACCGGCTTGCCGTCTTCCTCATCATGATGGGTCTGTTCGTGGTCCCCTGGCCGGCCCTTGCCGCGTCGATCATGCCGGGCAAGACCGTGGTGCTCGCAGGTTATCTGGGTCTTGAGGCCGTGCTCGTATCGCTGTTCTTAGTGCTGGCGGAAATCACCGCTTCACCTGCGTCGACGGCGTTCTCACGTGGGTTCACGGCGCTGTTCGGCGGCGAGATGGCGGGCGTGCTCTTCGCCAATGTGGGGGATGCGCTGGTGGAGGGCGGGTCGACTCCGTATGCCGTTGTGGTGCTCGCGGGCGCGCTCGTGCTGCTCTCCTACATCTTCCTGTTCACGGAGCGCGACTTCGACGCGCTGTCGGCCATCGTGACGGTGCGCGACACGTTCGAGGACACGTGCGCTGCTATTTCCGAACGCTATGCGCTGTCGCGCCGCGAGAGCGAGATCTTGGCGTTTGCGCTGCGCGGTCGCACGAGCGAGCGCATTGCGAACGAACTGACGGTCACGAAGAGCACGGTTGACACGCATCTGCGCCGCATCTATGCGAAGACGGGCGTGCACAGTCGTCAGGAACTGCTCGATTTGGGCGAATCGGTAAGTCGCGAGCTGGCCTAACGTGTGGGCGGTACGGACCCACGGGTACGGGCGCTGCACATGAAACCCGACACGTCGGCGACCGTCCGCGGCACGCCGGCGTGGTACGGGCGCCGCGCATGAAACCTTTCCCAATCGCGTAAAACGCGCGGGTGATACGTCCCACGGGTACGGGCGGGATGGTTGCGGCTCGCAGGCGCTCGCTCGGCCTGCGGACGTGTTCATGTGGAATGCGACTCGCGAGCGGCACGGACTCGGGTCGCATCTGGTCCTCTTAAGCGCGCGTTTAGCTCGGGCCCTCAGTGTATTCCACGGGGTCGCGAAGCACGGTTCGGACGAAATCTTTCGTGCGCGCGGGTATTTCGCGCAGGTCGTAGTACAGCTGCTCGTCGTAGGCGCCGCTTGCGGCCGAGACCCCGCATGCGTCCATCCCGAGACCGCGCGCCGAGAACAGCGCGCGCGGCAGGTGGTAGGACTGCGTCACGATGACGAGCCGTTTCGCTCCGAATATGCTCTGCGCCCGGTAGACGCTCTCGTATGTGGCGACTCCGAAATGGTCGCACAGCACGTCGTCGGCATCGACTCCAAGGGCGACCAGGTAGTTCTTCATGGCTGCTGTTTCCTGGTAGTCGGGTGCGGCGGTGTCGTCGCCGCTCGCGATGATGCGCGGTGCGGCTCCCGTGAAGTACAGCCGCGCTGCAGTGTCGAGGCGATCGCGCAGAACGTCCGAGGGGGAGCCGTCGGGTAGGACTGAAGCGCCGAGGACGAGAATGGCGTCGGCTTCGTTTCGCTCGATTGATTCCTCTGCGACCTGGTATTCTTCAGTTGTTGCAAGCGTTGCGATGTTCGTTACGAGCACTCCTGCAGCGAGCGTGACCAGGCATGCGCCGATGAGGCGCACGATGCGGCCGAGGCAGCTTGTCGATCCTGATGATGTCATGGCCCGATAATAGCAAAGGGCGTCGACGGCGTTTGTTTCTTCTTCGGGAAGACGCGCAAAAGGTCGTAGATTTTCATAAGCGCGCCGCACGCCATGCGCCGTGATCGATTTCGACCGGGCGCCCTGCGCGTCGGGGTACAATCAACAGAAGCGAGGCGGCCCGGTGCATCGAAGTCCGGGCGCTCTGCGCGTCGGGGTACAATGGGAGCGTTCGGGTGATCTTTGCTGCTGCAACGACCGTCGCGGTTGCATCCTTCGCGGCTGCGCCGCGCGCGCGGCAAGCGCGGCATTGAATGGCTCGAAGAAAAGCTGGCTTCGCGGCTGCGCCTCATGCGCTCGCTGCGGCTGCGTCTCGCGCGCTCGCTGCGGCTGCGGTTGCACCCGCTCCCGCCGCTGTAGCCGATCGCGCGTCCGTCGCCCGTGCCGCGCGCGGCAGCTGCCTTCTCGGGCTCGGGTTCGAGCTCGGGCCGTCGTCCGCGCGGCAAGCGCGGCAGCTGCTCTTGCTGTCTCGCATTCTGCGAGCTTTTGAATGGAGGAAAGTCATGGTCGTTGGGCAAGAGGTGCCGGTCTTTTCGTACGGCAAAGCGGAAATCGAGCATCTTTCCGCGCGCGACAAACGCATGGCCTGGGCGATCGAGCGTATCGGTCCCGTCGAGCGCGCGGTCATCCCCGATCTGTACGAGGCGCTCGTCAACAGCATCGTGGGGCAGCAGATTTCCACGAAGGCGCATCGGACGATATGGGCGCGCATGCTCGACCGCTTCGGACGGGTCACACCCGAAGCGGTCGCGGCCTGCTCCGATGAGGAACTGCAGTCCTTTGGGACGACGTTTCGAAAGATAGCATATATCCATGCGGTTACCGAGCGTGTGCTCGAT
>CAUVMU010000191.1:0-4026 GCA_963552775.1 uncultured Eggerthellaceae bacterium
CCCATCCGGCAGCCGAATCCTGCCGTCAAGAGTCGCGCGATGCGGCGGTGCGGCGGCGCGGTGATGCGGCGGTGCGGTGATGCTGCGGTGCGGAACCGAACGGCAGCGAGCCTATAGGAACTGGGAGTTCGCCTGCATGAGGTCGCGCAGGCTCACCTGCGGATTGCGGTAGCGGGCATCGGGGTTCGCTTCGGGGACGGTGAGCCCAAGCGCCCGCTCAGGACAGTTGTGCACGCAGGCGAGGCAGAAATCGCACGGACCGCCGGTGTGCACGGCGCGCCCTTCGATAAGGTCGTAGTCGCCGCGCGGGCACACGTTAACGCAGACGCCGCATCCCGTGCAGGCATCCGTTATCGTGAACAACCCTCCGTGCAGCAGCGGTTCGAAAGCGCGCAGTCTCTCGAGCGAGCGGGCATGGTAGGCATGCTCCTCAGCGCTCGCGGTATCGATGCGCCGCGAGCGAGCTGCGATGTCGCAGCGCGCTCGGGCGAGATGCTCTTCGGTGGGTTTTTCGAGCTTTATCTGGTCGGCTACGTCGTATCCCGGGAGGAAGCTGTCCACCGTGAGGACCGTCGCGACCAAGGCGACGTCGACGCCGTGCTGCGCGCAGAAGTCGCGTGCGCGCTCAGGGGCGCCCGCCAGGCGGTTACCGTAGGTGAGCACGAGATAGAAGTAGGCTGCATCGAAGCGCGACGTTGAGATGAATTGTTGTACGAGCGGGGGCAGCAGGTGGCAGAACACCGGGCAGACGATGCCGATAGCCTCATCGCGATAGATGCGCGCATGTTCGGGCTTCCGCAGTTCCTGGGGAATGCTCAGCGGCGCGGCATCGAGTGCGCGCGCCGCATAGAGGCTGTTTCCTGTTGCCGTATAGTAGAACAGCATGAAACGTTAGGCGCTCTCGGCTGCGAGCTCCTCGATGTCAAGGCCGTAAGAAGGATCGAAATCGCTGTTGAACGTCGGGGAGTGATGGGAGTAGGAGGGCTCCTCGAAGAACTCGGGATTGCTCGCGAGGAAGCCGATGCCGAGCACGATGCTTATTACGAGCACGATCTGCAGCATCAGGCCGATCGCGTTCACGATGATGCCGATGATGTTGATGACGCGGGTCTTTCCGTCTACAGGGACGCCGCCGCGCGCCGCCCTCTCCTTCGACCAGTTCGACTGCGATATGCAGTTGCAGATCAGGCCGGGGATGCTCAGCCAGAACACGCCGAGCACGAGTCCGATGACGCTCAAGGGGAACGCCTTGCTGTTGGTTTGAACCGGCTGTTGGTAAGGCGCACCGGGGTAGGGAGGCTGCTGCTGGTAGGGTTGACCGGGTTGGCCCTGCGGCTGCGACCAGGTATTTTGCGGTGCCGCCTGCGATGGCTGCTGGCCGTAGCCGTAGGGGGCGCCCTGGTAGGGAGCACCGTTCTGCCCTGCGGCCTGCGCGGGCTGTGCCTGGTAGGGCATGGCCTGAGGGGCGCTCGCACCCTGCGAGGGCGTCTGCGAGGCCGGGGCTTGCGGCGTGCCGACGGTCGGCGCGGCGAAGTTCGCTCCGGGGACGGCCGGGGAGGTCGGGTCGGGTTGAGGCGTTGCGTTAGGCTGCGAACCGTATTCGTTCATAGGCGCTCCTTGCGTTGCGTTCGCGGATAGTCTCATGCCATCATACCAGAACGCCTCCGTCAAGGAGGCGTTCACACGAGTTCTTAATGGTGGCTGCAAGCCGCATCGGGCGACATGACGTTCACCTCGCCGCGCCCGAACCGTCGCGCGACGTCGCCGACGTTGGACGTTTCGGTTTCGGAGTAGACGGTCACGCCGGCTGCGGTGAAACGGGTGAGGGGAGGCCTGCCCATGCCGACCGTGAGGATGCCGTCGACGTTCAGGCCGAGAACGTAGTCGATGACGCCGCCGCAGCCGTACTGATCGTGATCGATGTTCTTCACCGATTCGGCTGACGCCACAGTGCCTGCGTCGTCGAAGGTGACGACGGTGAAGTAGGGGCAGTGGCCGAAGTGGCCGCTGCGGACGCTTGCGAGGCCGTCCGCGGTCTCGCTGGGTATTGCGAGTTTCATGATGTTGCGTTACTCTCTCGTTTGCTCGACGAACCCGAGCGGTACAGGCAGCCGTTCGAGCCGTCGTCGAGGACGTACTGGCACGGGTTCACCGCATGGCAGTCCTCGATGCTCTGCGTACGGGATATCCACACGGCCATTGCTGCTCTGATACGCTCGAGCGCGTCGGGATTGAGCACGTAATGAACGTGGTAGCCATGTCTGAAGTACATGACGACTCGCTGCTGTTTCAGCATGGACATGTGCTGCGACACGGCCGATTCGGATATCCCGAGCGAAAGGGCCAGCGAGCGCGAGCAGTGATGGTGTTCCTGAAGCAGTTGCACGATCTTGAAGCGCGTGGGCTCCGCGATCGTTTTGAGCAGTAAGCCTATTTCAAGCGTGTTCTCGTCCATTTGATTCAGCCATAACTTAACTAGAATGATACTCCACCCGATAAGAACGTCAAGGGTTCGCGGGGCGAACTTCGACAGTTATAGCATGGAATTATGTGGACGGGGTGACGGTGCGGTAGCGGTAGCGGGAGCGGATCTTCAGGCGACGCTGTATGCGCGTGCGTCGTTTCAGGTAGACTGTACAGATGTTGTTTCCGAGAAAGGGGCTCGTTCATGAGCAATGAAGGCAAGAAGGTCAAGGTCCACTACACCGGCACGCTCGACGATGGGACGAAGTTCGATTCGTCGCATGACCGCAACGAGCCGATCGAGTTTACGTGCATGGCCGGTATGATGATTCCCGGCTTCGATGCTGCGGTGCGCGAGATGGAGGTCGGCGAGACCCGCACGGTCCACATTCTGGCAGCCGATGCGTACGGCGAGGTCAATCCTGCCGCCATCCAGACCGTTCCGCTCGCTCAGCTCCCCGGGGCCGAGCAGTGCCAGATCGGCCAGAAGGTCATGCTCAAAGGCCCGGGTGGCCAGCCGTTCCAGGCCGTCGTTTCCGCGAAGGACGCCGAGACCATCACGTTCGACATGAACCACGAGCTTGCAGGCAAGGACCTGAACTTCGAAATCACGCTCGTCGAGGCCGAGTAGGGCCTTTCGGGTTCGGGCCGGCGTCCCGCTTTCGGCTGGGGCGCCGGCCGATCGCCTCTCAGGACTTAAAACGAGAGCGGTCCGTTGCCGCATCCGCAGCTTCTTTCACGCGCAGCGCCCTAGGGAGCATTGACTTGCTTTGTCGGGTGTATAATGCTTAGAGATGCTTAGAGATGCTTAGAGATGCTTAGAGATGCTTAGAGATGCTTAGAGGTCTCGAGCGAGGAGCGGCTATGGATACGTATTCGGAAAACCCGTTCACTCCGACTTTCGGCGAGGTGCCGATTCACCTGGCTGGTCGCGAAGATCTCCTAACCAGATTCGACCGCGCTTTCAATGCACGCAGCCGCAGACCCGAGCTTACCACCATAATTACAGGTGCTCGAGGGACGGGCAAGACCACGATTCTTTCCCGTGCGGCTCGGATGGCCCGGGAATCGGGGTGGGTTGTAGCGGAGGTCACTGCGGGTTCGGGTATGCTCGAGGATGTGGAGATGAGGACGCGCAAAGGGGCGGCTCATCTGGTGGAGGCGCCGAGCAAGGCGCGGGTCGCCAGCATCGGGATTCCCAACTTGATGAGCATTGAACTGGATGGACGGGCTGACGAATCTGGAAACTGGCGCTTGCGGATGGAACGCCTTCTTGATCAGATCGAAGCGGCGGAGACCGGTCTGCTCGTAACCGTCGACGAAGTCGATGGGAGCCTCGAGGATATGGTGACGCTGGCGTCTGTCTACCAGCATTTCGTACGGGAGGACAGGCGCGCGGGATTGCTCATGGCGGGATTACCCCATAACGTTTCCGTGCTGCTCAACGATAAGACGGTTTCCTTCCTGCGCCGCGCGCATCTAGAGCCTCTGAGTAGGATCTCCGATGCGGAGGTTTCCGCTGCAATAGAAAAGACGGTGGCGGATGGGGGAAGGTCGATATCG
>CAUVMU010000192.1:0-4026 GCA_963552775.1 uncultured Eggerthellaceae bacterium
ACCAAGAAAAGATTCGCCAGATGGCACATGACAAAACCGAGCTGCAGATGAAGAACGTCGCCCTGCTCGAGAAGATCGATGGGCTTTCGCTCGATCTCGAGCGTGCCGAACGTGAGTTCCAGCGCTTTGACGAGTCGCCGGAAGCGGCGGAAGGGCAAGGTGGCGACGATGGGGCGGATCTCGACGTGTCGGATGCTGCTGAGCTCGCTTCCGACCTGCGCCTTCCCGAGCATGCAAAGGACGCCGTTCGCCGCGCGCGGGATATCAGCAACCTTTACATCCTGAACACGAAGAACCCGGACGATTTCGCACGCAAGGTCCTTGCGGTCGACTAGACCGTTCGGCGTGCGCGAAGGGAAGGTGATGATGTGAATCGTAAGAGAACGAGAACCGATGAACTAAAACGCGAGGACGGGCAGTCGATGGTCGAGTTCGCTTTCATTGCCATTTTCCTGGTGGTGCTGCTTGCGATTCCGGTCGATCTTTTCCGCTATATCAACACGCTTATGACGCTTAACAGCGCTACGGCGGAAGCTGCTTCTCAGCTGACGTACGAATCGATGAGCGGAGGTGCTGCGGCTCAGAACATTCTCGGTACGGTGAAGGAAACGTACTCCGATAAACTGAGCTCGGTATCGATCGCCCATCTGAAAACGGGTTCGAGCGTGCAGAAGGAAGACTACACGTACTACGTCTACTCCAGCGACAAGGAGTCGAACCCGCAGTTCTCAGATCGCTTCGAAGGTCGAAATTCAAACTACTATTACCAGACGGTCGATTTGCAGCTGATGTGCGAAGAGGATGCCATTACCCCCTTCGGTGCGCTGCTGTTCGGCGGTTCCCACTGGGTGATCAAGGGCGATACCGTGCATCGCAACGTATACATCAACGGATACGCGCCGTAGGCCAAGGAGGCGTTCGAATGAAGAACATCGGATTCAAACGTTCGAAGCGCGCTGAGGGCGGTCAGGCTATGACCGAGTTCGCTCTGGTCATGCCGCTGTTCCTGATTATGTGCCTTTTCGTCATCGACTTCGGATGGATAGCCTATCAGAAGGCTGCGTTCGACTACAGCTACATGCATGCAAGCTGGGAGGTCGTCAGCACGGATTTGAGCAAGCACGGATCGTACGAGGACAAGGGTTCCGTTTCGGTTCCGGGTGCGCAGAAGGCTGTGGCCGATGCGATGTCGAGCAACGCGTTCATCGGTTACGACCCAGCCAATCTGTCGGTTTCCTCCGCTTCGGCCACGCTGTACAACGAGGTGTCCACGTTCAGCGTGCCGGACAGACAGGGGAATCCCTCCGATGCCGATAGCGTAACGCGTCATCTGGCGCTGAAGGCCGAGCTGAACTATCAGGTGAAACCGATTGTGGGCCTTGTGTTCGGTCCTTTGACCGTGACCAAGAGCCTCGATATCGACCGCGTCGTCGGTGTCGAGCACCGAACGAAATAGAAGGAGGGATAGATTACCGTGGGCAAAACAGCGCGCGCAGACTCGCGACGGGAAAAGGGTAACGTTGCCTTTATATTTGCCGGCATTCTGATAATCCTCATCTTCTTCGTCGGGCTTGCGACGGATATCAGCATGGTTCTGTGGCACCATAACCGTTTGGAGAACACCTGCCAGCTTGTGCGCGACAACCGCTACACGTACCAGGATACCGTTCGCTACAGCGACAACCCAGCCGCTTCGTTTGCGCAGTGCGCCGCTACGACGCTTGCCGTCAACGGTTACAACGGCAAGGCGACGGTGTACTTCAAGGAGGACGACCCGCAGGACAACTTCCGGCATTTCAAAGTCCGCCTGGTCTTAACGGACGAGAGCTCCTTCTATTTTTTGCGCTTGTTCGGTCAGGACTCCGTTGAAATCTCCTCGCAGGTCGATTTCGAAGACAGCTACGGGGAGAAGGCCGACGATGTCGTGTGGAGGCCTTCGGCATCGGCGCTGTCGTTCAACGGGGGCTATCGTATCGAGGGCTCTAAGGTGACGTACCTGGGAAGCGCGCTTCCCAGCGATTGGTAGCAAGGAGCAGGGGTCCGTGCAAAGCAAAGTCCTCATAGGCGTTTCGATAACGGCGGCGAGTGTGGTGGTTGTCGCCGCTGTGCTGTTTTTCTGGCGGCCTGCGAAGCCGGTCGAGCATCTGGCGCTTTGCTGTCCCGAGTCCGTGCAGCCGCTCTTCCAGGAACTGGCGGAGAGCTACCGGGCTTCGCATGAGGGAGCGCCCTCCATCGAGGTCGAGGGCGTGGCGGACGAATCCTGCACCGCCGATTTCCTCAGGGGGCGGATTGCAAGCGGAGCGGCCGATATCGTGGTTTTGAAGACGGCCGGCGGAGGAGCCGCGCTCGATTCAGCCGGATTGGCCGATCTGAGCGGGTCGGTCTTGGTTTCGGATGACGCGCTCCCGTTCGCACCGCTCGATGCGGACGGCGCGCACTCCCTTCCGCTCTGCGGTGAAGTGCCGGTCCTGCTGTGCAACACAGCGCTGTTCGACCAGGCGGGGCTTCCCTTGCCCGACAGCCGCAGCGCTTTTCTCGGTTCCTGCTGGACGCTCGAAGCAGAGGGTATCGCTCCGTTCGGTTTGGAAGTGGATGAGGCGGGGCGGTGGAACGCTGCCGATTTGCTGGATTCATGCCTGCTCAACGGTGATTACGAGCTCGAGCGCGCGCTCGTCGTCGAAGGTGATTTGAACGTCGGATTCTACGACTACGAGTATCTGGCCGAGAACCTTCAGCAGGTTCTGCCCGCTCGGGATGAAGCCCCCCACGGGCACGACGCGTTGCTGCAGGCGTTTGCCGACGGTTCCTACGCCATGGTCGTCGGTACGAGCAGCGAGTACAAAGCGCTTGCAGCCGATGGTGTTTCGTGCACTGCGCTTCCCCTGTACGGGGCGACCGATGGCGTGCGCATGGCTTGGAGCACGGCGTATGCGCTCTCGGTTTCGCAGAGAGTGCATGGAGCGGAGACGAAGGAGTTTCTGAACTGGCTCCTTTCCGCCGAGGCCCAGCAGGCGATATACGCGGCCCTCGGGTACGTACCCGCAGGGAGCGGCGTTGAGGTGGGCGAGGCGGATCAGATGCTCTACACGCCGTCTCCGACGTCGGAGTGGTGCGCGACCTCCTCGTTCGTGAAGGGTTTTTCCCCATCGCAGCGGGAGGCGTGCCTTGCGGCGTGCGATGCTGCGTTCGACGGCTCCTTCGACGCCGATGGATTGTTGGAGAGTTTGAGTCATGGATAGTGGATATGTTCGATTGGAAAACGATTGGAAATTCCCTCGGAGCGGGAAGGGGCGAACGATGAAGAAGCTGGGATTGCTGGTAGCATGCGCGCTCGTGTGTTTCGCGTGCGGAAGCGTTGCGTTTGCAAGCGAAGCGTATGCTGCCGATCTGACGGTGAAGTGCGTTATCGACAATATCGACGAGTACCCCGACCAGAGCGATACGGCGTTCACGTACCGGTACGGCACTTTCACGAGGCTTGTGCATGCGTCTAAACAAAACAAGAACAGTATTTTCATTCCTGATGAGTCCAGAAAGGTTTTCACCTGGAAGCACGGTCAGACGCAGACGATCAGCCTGCCGACCCGCGGGAGCGTCGTGTTCAACCCGGCGTACGGCACCGCTCCGCAGCTCAGTCTCACCTCGATCGAACATAAGTCAGGTGTGACGTCGTACCATTACGACAACAACGGTCAGGCGGGCGTTCCCTGCACGGCGTTCAACTGGGTGACGATGACGGCTTCCCGAGGCGAGGTTACGCTCCATTTCCGCTACACCGGCGGCCTGAAGTCGACGCAGTATACGTTCGATCCCAAGATGACCTACCAGAAGCAGATCGACTACCTCGGTGATGGCGTGACGAACGCCGATACCGCGCGTGCCGGCGAGAACGACTACCGCCTGTACCTCAATGCGACCACGGACGACAACAGCGTGCCGGGGTACAAGAGCAAGAACATCGTATTCGTGCTCGACACCTCGGGGTCTATGGCCTCGAATATGGGCGGCTCGTCGCGCATAGAGCGC
>CAUVMU010000193.1:0-4024 GCA_963552775.1 uncultured Eggerthellaceae bacterium
TTAACGCATTCAAGCGCGTAGTGCTCGATAACAATGCCTCCTGTCGGAGTCTCGCACGAGCTCAGCGCACCGGTCGGGCAGAACACCGTGCACATGCGGCATGCCCGGCAGCGTGCTTCGTCGATGACCACGTGCCCCCACAGGCGGGTATCGACCACCGAGGAGGCGGGCTCCCCCATGCTCATCAGGCTGTCGAGCAGACGAACCCTGCGCGTGGGAACGAAATGGGGCAGCGTCCCGTCGAGCATGACCCGACGAACGGGCCGTTCGCCGCGCACGGCCGACGTCGAAGCCGCAGAATCGGCAGCGGGAGCAGGCGCGGCGGAGGTTGCGACAGCGGCAACCTCAGCGAGCGCGGCCTCAGCAGGAGCAACAACCGAATCGGAAGCATCGGCGGATTCGACCGCACAGGAAGAATGCACAGCCCGGACGTTTTCGGCGCTCGAAACATCGACGGGAAACGTGGATGAAAGCGCATACGACGCCTGCAGCCCCCACGCCTCGACGAGCGCTTCGACCGTGCGCTTCACCAAGCAGGTGCTCTCCCATCCCGTAGCGCGTGCGCACGTCGCGCAGTCGCCGTGCACGAGCACGATGTCGCGCACTCCGTCAGCGAAAAGCGACGCCGCGACCGATTCCTCCATGCGGCTCAAACAAGCAAGCTCGACTACCTGCGCAGACGCTGCGGCCCCACGTACGCCAGCAAGGGCCTCCGAGCACGCGAACACGACCCGGTTCCCCGATCGGACGCGACGCGCGACAGCGAGCAGCTCCCCGTCGTTAGGCGCCCAGGCTTCGAGCGCGCAGGTCGGACACACGGTCGCGCAGGTGCCGCATCCGACGCAGAGCCCGCGTTCGACATGCAATTCCCCGCCTGCGAACGAAAGAGCCCCCGACGTGCACGCATCGGCGCATCGGCGACACGAGGCGTGGCGATTGCGCACGCGGGCGCACCGTTCGGGACGCACCTGCAAACCGACGCGCGCCAGCGCATCGAGCTGGTCCATCGACTGGCGAATAGAAGCGACTTCGGACATAGCGCTCACTCTTTCGCAACCGACACGCAGCCTGCGGTGTCACCGGCATCCTCGAGCGCTCGCGCCGCGCCTGCGGCATCGTTCGACGATTTCGGCAGGAACGGGAACGTTATGGCATGACCCGGACAGCGATCGGCGCACGCACGGCATTTCGTGCAGTTGTTCAGCGAGCGCTCCGAGAGCTCGGGACGGCGGATGTCGAGCTTTTCAGGACACACCGCCGAGCAGGAGAAACATGCCTTGCCCTTTGCCGTATGGATGCATTTGCCCTCGTCGATGGTCGGACGCAACGTCTTGTTCGCGCCGGATACGAGCGAGAGCACCGCGCCGAGAGGACAGAATTTCGAACACCAGCTGCGGCAGAAGAGCACCTCGACGAGCAGCACGCCGGCTACCACGACGATAGTCCAGGTAACGTCACCGAACGCGAACAGACGCATGACGAGGAACACGAGTGCGAAGGTCAGCCCCACCGGACAGATGAGGCAGAAGACTGGGAAGCCGAAGATCGCAGCCGACGCGAGCGCTCCGATGAGCACGCCGAAGCGCGAATCGAAAACGAAGCGGTTTGGACGGGCCTCCGCCCGCTTCGGCGCAACGGGCCGCGCGGCAACCGCCTCGGCGACAGGCTCGACAGGCGCTGCAGAAGCCGTAGCGGGCTTCTCGGCCGCATCCTCGGCGGGCGCTTCGACTGCAGATCGCCGTGTGCGCTTGCGAAACGTCAGACCGGGCATCCATCGCTGCAGCAGCGGGAACGGGCAGATCCAGGCGCAGAACACACGACCGAGCACCACGACGAGGAGCACGACGAGCGCAAACGACAGGAGCGCGCGGGGAACGAACGTGCGGCCGGCAACAAGGCTTTCGAGGTAGCCGAGCGGGCAGATGACCGAGAAGGCGTCCCAGCCGAGAGCGCTCACGTTGCCGATGCCAATTTGCGCGAAGTAGCCGACGGCGATCACGGCGAGCACACCGAGGGTCACGAGCATGCGAACCGTCGAAGATTTTCCTTTCATACGCCCTCCCCTCACGATTCCAGCGCGTGCACGGTCACGGCACGGGCGGTCATAGCGCGCGTCGTCGAACCCTCGCCGAGCGACACGCTCTCCAGGCTCACGCACGCCTGCTCGCAGGCACCGCAGCCGTTGCATGCATCCTCGACGACGATCGGTCGGTTGTGCTCGTCGAACGCGATGGCATCGCGCGGGCACGCGTTCTTGCAGATCGCACATCCCTTCAGCAACCACGCGAGGCACCAATCGCGCTCAATGACGGCTACGCCCAAACGCATATCCGCAAACGGCTTATCAAAGGCTTCGTTCAGCGCTCCCGACGGGCACACCTCGACACAGCGGGCCTTACCGCCCGCCTCCTGCTCGCAGTGGTCGCACCAACCGAGCTTGCCTCCAAGGCGCGCTTCCGCGATGGAGAAGTTCAAACGCGGCGTACGCACCGACACGATTCCATCCTCGATATGCGCGGGAACGATGACGCCGTTCGGACACACCTCCATGCACTTCGCGCACCTGATGCACGTGCCGAAGAACCCGTCTCCCCCATCTGCTCCCGGCGGACGCACGAGCGGCGTGTTCGGTGCCAGCTTCACGGCCCCGAGCGCGACGAGCGCAACTCCGCCCGCCGCTCCCGCAATGAATCCGCGCCTCGTCAGCGGCATCCGCTGTGCCTCTTGTCCAACACGCCCTTGCTCCGATTCCATATCTCTTGCCTTCTATCCCCTACAGCGCTACACGGCAACGCTTTCTTCGCGTTTCGAATCCTCCAACGCCTCTCCGGCGTCGGATTGGGCTTGAAGCTCGCGTTCGAGCGCAAGCTCCTCTTCGAGAACCGTTTCGAGGAATGCCCGGTCCTCGTCGAGAACCCCCTGGGTCAGATAGGCGAGCGCCCGATAGAAGTCCGTTTGGGCGAACTTGAGCATATCGTGCGTCAGGAAGCCGATCCAATTCTGCAGATGGTCGATAAGGAAACGGTACTGGGCCATGAGCAGGGTCGCGCAATCGCTGCGCTTCCCCTTCGCGTACGCCTCGGATGCACGTTTGCCCATAATCGCCAGATAGGTGAGTTCGAGCGATATATGGTCCTCGCCGGCGTTCCACTTCGACGACGCCTCGAGGCCGGCTGCACGATAGGCTTCGATCACTTCGTCGCGCGCATCCTGCATGACCATGCGCAAAGGTGAGGTGTGCACCGACTCGTTCGGATAGGCGGCCGCATGGCCGGTCGTGTTCGCCCCAATGAATACGCGCAGGTAATCGCGCTGAAGATCCTCGAGCGACCGTTCCCACAAACGACTCAAATAGCGATGGAACAGCCGATACCCCTCGTCAACGTCGGCGTTGCCCGTATTCACCGGACAGCGCATCGCGCGCAGTTTCTGCAGATAGCCCGTATCGACTTCCCGTTCGTACAGACGCGCGAGCATGCGGTACGTCGATTCGCGGGATTGGAGGACCGAGCCTAAGGTTATGGTTTGAGCCATGATTCGTTCGCCTCTCGATCATGCAGCCGGTCGCCGCGCCTAAGCGCAGGCGACCGCAGCTTTCGCGTTCGACTCCTCGAGCACGGTCTTGCCGATATCGGTCGTGTACCAGCCGCCGCGCCACTCGAGCGAGCCTTTCTGCTCGAGGCGGCTGACGAAATACCCCGAATAGCGCCGGGGCTCTTCGAGGAGCGGGCTGTCGTTGACCAAGCGGTCGATCTCCTTCACCGTGCGGCCCCGCGCGTCGGAGCAATAGTCGAGTATCTGATGATAGATGTCCAGATAGTACGGCTCCTGGGCCAAAAGCTCGCGCGACTCTCCCAGATCGTCCTGCTCGTCGACGACGGCGAGCCCGTCGGCGGTCGCCGTCCACAAACCCTGTTGAACTTCGCCGATCTCGAGGTACTCGAGCTCGACTTCCTCCGTTCCGTTGAAGTACCTTTCTCTCGCCCGCTCGCCGAACGGCTCTTCGCCGGTGGCCTCGGCAGCA
>CAUVMU010000194.1:0-4016 GCA_963552775.1 uncultured Eggerthellaceae bacterium
AATCCCGATTTCTGTCCACGACCTTTTTGACCTTTTTGCTTTGCCTGAAGCCGCAGCGAACGGACCTGTCCACATTGTCATCGATTGACGTAACAGCGGCGGCCGCGTCGTCGAGCAGAACCTGAGGAAAGCCGGTTGTCCAAACCAAACCCTGATCACCGATGACGGAGCCATGCTGCGGGCCACCGCCGTTGTCGAAACTCCACCCATTACACGTTCTGACGGCATCCCATCGAGATGCTTGCGTCGAGCGGTTGTCTTAGAGTGATAGCAGCCCTGAGGAGCCGCCGATCGGTCGCTTCCGGATGGCCGTCTGCCCCTGCCCCCTGCAGCTATCTGCAACCATCGCTACGAAACAGGCTTGTAGTCGCCGCCGAGGATGACCAACACGTCGGCATCGTAATCGTAGTAGCCCAAGCCCTCCACCGTGCGGCCCATGCCGAGCGCGCTCGCCACGGCGTTCGCATCGGGCTCGTGCGAACCGTCGTAAACAATCAGCGTCTCCTCGTAAACGGCTTGATCGGCGTTACCCGTGCTCGCAACGTCGAACCCGAGCCCCGTAAGCACCGCCGCCGTGTTCGCCGCTGCGCCCGTGATGCTCGTCCCGTTGAGGATCGCCACGGTGAAGCTGCCCACGTCGGTCGTCTCGTCAGGCGCGGCAAAGGAGGGTCGCTCCCCCGCTTCCACCTGCGCCATGACAGCCTTCCATTCGGCCGAAGACGCAATGAAGTACGGCGTGGTGTTCGCCACCGAATCGCCAATAGCGTTCAAATACCCGGGGACGGTCACCGTGCGCACGTCCGATGCGGACAGGCCCTTAAGTCTTTCGCATAGCTCCACGATGCTGTTCGAGGAGAAATCGGTCTGGAAGCAGTGATCGATCGCATCGAGTTGGGCGGCAAAGCTCAGCGTCCCCTCGGGAGCGAGCACGCGCGCGATGAGCGCGGCAAGAAACGTCGCCTGGTTGGAAAGCTGGTCGTTCACGCCCTCGGCGAGGTTCGTCGCCCGCAGGTACGTGAGCGCAGCGGCACCGTCGAGCGTGCGGGTTCCCGCCGGAAGGTACGTATCGCCCGCATTCGGATCGTCCACCTCCTGCGCTATCTCGACCTCGATACCGCCGAGCGCATCGACCAGGCCCGATATACCCTTGTCGTCGAGCTTCACGTAATGAGCCATCTCGACGTCTGCGAAAGAGGAGACCGCGCCGATGAGCGCAGCGTCGCCTGAAGCCTGCGCCTCGCGCAGCTGGTGGTACTTGCCGTCCGTCAGAACGACCTGCAGCTCGGAGGGAATCGCAACGACCGTGACGAGCCGCTGCGCCGTATCGATGCGCACGAGCGCGAGCATATCGGGCCCTTCGCGGTCGAGCGGGACCGAAACCGACCCCAAATCGGCTGAAACAAGCACGTAGTACGGGCTGCTCGCCGAAGCGGGAGCCGTAAGCGCCTTCGCAGCATCCGAGTCGCGCAGGGCCATGTTCGAACCGACCGCACCGAAGAAGGCGGCCACGCCGACGGCCGCGGCCACGCCGAGCACGAGCACGAGCACGAACGCTCCCGCCAGGGCGCGCCTCATACGCGAGCGGCGCTGACGTTCCTGCGCGTAGCGCGCCGAGTTGACGCGCTGAGCGTAGGCGGCGTCCGATTCGCGCGTGCCGGTTTGAGGGATAAGAGCCTCCACCTCGCCGCGAGCGGCGCGTCTGCCCTTGCGCGCGTTGGAGAACGACACGCTGCTGGCGTTCATACCTTGCGGACGGCCTTCCCGATTGCGCGCGACATGCGTCCCCACCATCGAGTCGTTCATGCGGCGCGACGTGCTATGCGAGCGCTTGGCGGAAAACCCCTTCTTACGACCCAGCATACGGCTCCTCGGCTAGACGCCCGACAACGCGTCGACATCCTCGATCGCACGGCGCACCACGGCGCCGAGCGAGGCGAGCTTTCCCGCATAGTCCTCGTAGCCGCGGTCGATGTGCGCCACCTTACGCACACGCGTCTCCCCCTCGGCGATGACGCCTGCGAGAACGAGCGCCGCGCCCGCGCGCAGATCGGTTGAGGAAACCGGAGCGCCTTGCAGGCGCGGCACGCCGCGCACCAGGGCATGATGGTCCTCGATCGTGATGTCAGCGCCCATGCGCGCCAACTCGGCGGCGAACATGAAGCGGTTCTCGAACACGTTCTCCGTGATGACCGACGTACCTTCGGCGCATGAGGCCAAGAGCATGAACTGCGCCTGAAGATCAGTGGGAAAGCCGGGATGCGGCAGGGTCTGGATATCCACAGGTTGAAGCGGGCGCGTGCGGCCCACGCAGATCCAGTCGGCTCCGGTTTCCACATCGCACCCCATGGCGGACAGCTTCATGAGCGCCATGCGCAGGTAGGAGGGGTCGATGCCGCGCACCGTAACCGGGCCGCCCGTCAGCGCGCCTCCCACGAGGAACGTTCCCGCCTCGATACGGTCGCCGCAGGTCGTATGGTCGCAGGGATGTAGAGATTCGAGCGGGACGCCCTCGATCTCGATGATGGAGGTTCCCGCGCCCGAAACGCGCGCGCCCATATCGGAGAGCATCGTCGCCAAATCGACGATCTCGGGCTCGCAGGCCGCGTTCTCGATAACCGTGGCACCCTCGGCGACAACGGCTGCCATGAGCAGGTTCTCCGTAGCCCCTACGCTGGGGAAATCGAGCACCACGTGCGCGCCGTGCAACCCCTTCGGGCTCGTCGCCTTCAGGAAACCGTGCTCGATCGCGAACTCGACCCCGAGCGCCTCGAGCCCTTTCAGGTGCATGTCTATCTTACGGGCGCCTATCTGGCAACCGCCCGGCATGGCCACGTGAGCGCAGCCGAAGCGCCCGATCAAAGGCCCGAGGACCGAGATGCTCGCACGCATCTTCGACACCAGGTCGTACGGGGTTTCGAAACGATCGACCGACGTCGTGTCGACCACGAGCGCGTGGCCCTCGCGCTCGACCGTGGCGCCAAGGCGACGCAGAACCTCGGACATGATGGCGATATCGGATATGAGCGGCACATTGCGAATGATACTGCGGCCGCGACCAAGCAGCGATGCCGCAATGAGCTTGAGCGCGGAGTTCTTAGCGCCCGATATGGCCACTTCGCCGGAAAGCGCGTTGTTGCCCTGAACAATGATGATTTCCTCGGCCATGTCTTCGTCCTTCTCGCCTTTGCGCATCAAAGGAACGCGAGCCGAACAACAGCCGGCCGCGACCCTGCTCAAAACTTCCCCTCATTATAGAGAGGATAGCGCGCAGGGCGGGTGCGTTCACAACGAAAGCAAAGGGTACCGGAACACGTGTCGTGCAGATTGAGCACGTGCCGCGCACCGCCTCAACGGAACGCGCGCCGTGCGGCAGTGCGACGACGAACGGCAATACCTGCATCGCGCGGACGACCGTACAGCGCCCTCGATCGATCGCGCCCTGGGTAAACGCTCCACAGGCGATGTGAAAAACGCCGGGGGCTTTCCGAGCTCGAGGTCCTATTCAAGCACTTCGCGCAGGCGATGCAAAAAGGCCCGCCCTAGTAAATGAACTGCCTCCCATTTCTTGGACAACGAGAAATGGGAGGCAGTTCAAAGGGGCGGGCCTCGCAAACCGAATGCGGAACGATCGGTTACTCGCCGAGCGCGAAGCGCACGAAGTCGACGACCTTGATGGAACCGCCGAGCTCACGCGCGACTTCGGCCGTGTACTGGGCGATGGTCTGATCGGGGTTCTTGACGTAGTCCTGCTCGGTCAGGCAGTTCTCCTTGAAGAATTTCTCGAGGCGGCCGAGGGCCATCTTCTCCTGGATGGCCTCGGGCTTGCCGGATTCGGCAGCCTGGGCCACGTAGATGGCCTTCTCATGCTCGACGACGTCGGCGGGAACGGCGTCGCGGTTCGCCGCAACCGGCGAGATAGCGGCAACCTGCATAGCGACGTTGCGGCCGTAAGCCGTGAAAGCCTCGGACGTGGCGTCGATGCCCTCGACGTCGAACTTCACGAGCACGCCGATCTT
>CAUVMU010000195.1:0-3994 GCA_963552775.1 uncultured Eggerthellaceae bacterium
CGCTACCAGACTGCGCCACATCCCGACTCATGAAAGGAGGCGGGCAGAGCGCCCGTCCGCCTCGCCGCTTGCGCGGCCGAAGCGCTGTGTAGTATAACAGATGACCGCGTCTGCGCGGTGCGGTATTTGCCCTCGCATATACAATGGTGTAAAATTACACCATTGTTGTTTCGGCCGAAGAGAAGATGCGAGACGGGTTTTGAATCGCGCTGATGCCATACGGTTGTGCGGCGACCACCTGAAAGCGGTTCGGGCGGAGTACGGTCTGACGCAAACCGCAACGGCCTTGGCGCTCGGCATTTCCAAGAAGACGCTCGTCGGCATCGAGAAAGGTCGCATCTCGCTCGGTTGGACGGCAAGCGTGGCCCTGTGCAGCCTGTTTCGCGAAAGTCACGTTCTCGAGGCGGCCCTCGGCGTTGGTTTTGCCGATGCACTGCGCCCTTTGGCGTTCGAGGGTGCTTCGGTCGCATCGAGCGACGCCGCTCCTGCCGCTTGGTGGTTCGTCATGGAAAGCAAGCGGGGCTTCGAAATCCAGCAGAACATGGTCACCCAGCATTATCGCGTGATGACCGCTGACGGCGAGAGGGTGACGTCCTCCTTCTCCTACGAAACCGTGCGCGCGCTCTACGACGAGTGCTTGCACCGTGCCGTGCTCTCCGCCAGCGACGAAAGGGGTCCGTCGTGATTTTCTTGATGCTCGTGCCGATAGCCGTGCTGTTCGCGGCTTTTGCCGTATATCAGATTGTCGTTACCAACCATCTGCGTCGGGAAATCGAGGAGCTTCGCGCCTGGGTTTCAACGCTGTCGGCCCGCTTGAGCGCCGAGGGCCCGCCGACGCCGACGGCGACGGCATCGGAGGCAGCGCCCTTTGGGGAGGCGTCGGAAGTGCAGTCGTCGACGCCGGCGTCCGCCCCTGCGTTTCCCGAACCCGTCGGCGCGTTGGGCGTCTCGGGTGCTGTGATGCCGACGGTGTCATCGGCAATGCAGCCCGCATCGCCCGCGGCGCAGGACGCAGCATCCGCATCGCCCGCGGCGGCGTTTTCTCAGCAACCCGCTTCTGCGCCGGACCGCATGCCCGCGTACTCCGCATCTGATCGGACGGCGTCCGGTGCGCCCGTGCCGCCTGTTGGAGCGGCACCTGGCTTTGCACCGCCTCCTCCTTCCGTCTTTTCACGACCCGGCTTTTCCGTTCAGGCTTCGGCTGCGGCTCCGTCGTCGCAGTCCTCCTTCGAGAACGTTCTGGGGAAGAACGTCCTGGGCATCGTCGCTTCGATCCTCGTGTTCCTCGGAATCGTGTTCCTGGGCGTGCTCGTCGTGCCGTATTTGGGCGACGGTTTCCGCTGCGCTCTTATGTACCTGGTCAGCCTTGCGTTTTTAGTCCTGGGTTTCGCGCTCTCCCTGCGCCGTCGCTCGCCGCTCTCCTTGGCCGTGCTCGGAACGGGGGCGGGGGCTCTTTTCATCTCCGTTCTCATGACGCGCGTGCACTTCGGCTTTCTGGGGGAGCTGGAGACGTTTGCCCTGTTGTTAGCATGGGTCGCCGCTTGTATGGCGCTCGTCAAGCGCTTCGATTCGCTTCTGCTGTCCATCGTGGCCCACGTGGGCATGATCGTGTCGGTGTGCTTCGCCTACGCTGCGGGCTTTGATGACGCCCGTGCGCTTACCGTTATCGTCTACCAGCTTCTGGCCAGCGCTTTCATCGTCGGGGGGAGCGTGCTTTGCTTCAGACGGACCTATCGCTTCGGCCTGTTCGCCTCGCTCGGCCTGACGGTGGTCGCGAGCCTGTTCATGTGGAACCACTTCGGGGCAACGCTTTCGCTGGGGTTCAATTCGAGTTTGCCTGATGCCGCAATCGTGGCGGCCTTCCTGCTGCAGTTCGCAGCTGCGTCCGCCCTTTCGTTCTTCTTGAGCGTTTCGGCCTCCCGGCTTGGAGACTCGACCACGCGTATCGCCGTGCATGCGGGCAGCTTCGTCTTGTGGGTGGCGGCCTTGTTCGCAAACGTGTACTGGACGGTCTGGAAGTGCGCGGCCCAGGCTCCGTACCCCGGTTTGGTTGACCGCGTGCTCGACGGCCTCAACGTCGCGCCAGGCATCTACCATGTTGCGGGCGGCCTCGACATGGCGGTCGCGGCGAGCGTTCTCTGCCTTGTCCTCTACGCCGCCCTCATGCTGTTCTCGTATGTCAAGCTGGGCTTCGACGCTCGTTTGGGGAAGGCATCCGTCATGGCTTGCGCGGGGATAGCCGCGGGGCTGCTGTTCTGGCGCTGCATCGTGCCTTTTGCCGGGCCTTTCGACGGGGTTCCGCGCCTGTCGTTCCTGCTCGCGTTGGCGGTTGCCCTATACGCGCTGGCCTACGCGCTGCGCGATGCGGGGTACGGCACGGCCGGCAACGTCATGCTCGGGCTGGAGATGTTCTACCTGCTTATCGGCGGGTACGAAGAGCTTGCGCGGGTCAATGCGTTCTTGGATATATGCGCTCTGCTCCTGGTGCTCGGCGCCTTGCTCTGGTGGTGGAACGGGCTGCTGCAGCCCAATCGAGGCCGACGGGCGCTGCCCGCAGCATTGACGGGTCTGGTGTTCTTCGAGTTTTCGGTCGCGTGGTTCGCGGGTAAAGAGTTCCCTCAGATGTCAGAGGCGATTACCAGTTTCGTACTCGTTACGGTCGTTCTGGCGCTCGCTCTGGCGGGCTTCGAGCGTCTTTCCCGGGAGGGGTCGGGCTGGCGGACGGCGGCGCGGGTCAACGAGCTGACGGTGTTGTTCGTTGCGGCACTCGCGATTGCTTACGGCAATATAGGGGCTCATGGCGAGCGGCCGCCGTCATTCGTTGCGCTGTACTTGGTTATCGCCGCTCTGGCGTTTGCGGTCGTCGTGCTGCGTATCCATGCGTTCTCTCGACCGGGAGAATGGGCACCGCCCGCGCTGCAGGTCGTCACGGGCATTGCGTTCACCGCGCTGTGCCTGGCTGCCGTGAACGGGTCGACCTTCTTGCTCGAAGTCGATTACGCGGTGAGCGTTCTGTGCATGCTGTGCGCGCTTGCATGCGTGGCTGCAGGGTTCGCTTTGCGCTTGAAGCCGCTGCGGCTCTACGGCCTGGTGGTTACGGTGCTCTGCGTTCTCAAGTTGGGCGTGATCGACGTCGCCTCCGCATTGCCGTTGGCGCGCGTGGTCGCCTTCATCGTCGGCGGGGTCATCTGCTTCGCGATCAGCGCGTTGTACAACTATGCGGCGAAGCGCTTCGACGGGGATGCCGCGTCCTCCGCTGAGCAGGCGCATTCAGCGGATGCGCAGTAGGTAATCCGATCGGTCGGTGCCTCTTAGGCGCTGCGGAGCGGGTTGGGGGAGGGCGCTGATACGCTGTGCCGGGACTCGCTGTGCCGGGATACGCTGTGTCGGGGATGCGTTGGTGTGTGCCGGGCAAGAGGCATCTCTGAAACGTGCGGAAGCTCTCGTGCTGCGGCCTTCGAACGCCCTGCAAGCCCGCTCAGCCCGCTAGGCGATTTTCTGCCGGAGGTAGGCGACGATATCGCTTGATTCGTACAGCGCTTTGCCGTCGATAACCAAGCAGGGAACCTGCTGTTTTCCGCCGATAGCGATCAACTCGTCGTAGACGCCCGGATTGAGCACGTCTCTCATGCCGCACTCGATTCCCCGGCTTTTCATGAAACGCAGTACCTTTTGGCAGAACGGGCACGATTGGCGATAGTACAGCGTATGGTTTTCAAGCGTGGTCATAGAGCCTCCTCGGGTCGCGCGGGCCGTCGGCGCCGCTTGAGCCATCGTAGGCTATCGTCTGCTGCGCTGCTGGCAAGTCGGACGATTGTTTTCGAACCGTGACGCGCTGCGTGACGCGCTGCGTCCAACCGTTGAGCCCGCCCGCTACGCCCGAGACGGCTCGGGCTGTGCTCTTCTCTCGCGTGGCCTTTGTCCGCGAGCGGCTCCGAAGAGGCCTCATCGTCGCAATCCGTGTATGCATGCAATTCGATTGGTTTTGCGCCTC
>CAUVMU010000196.1:0-3935 GCA_963552775.1 uncultured Eggerthellaceae bacterium
GCTCGCGAACGCGGACCCGGCGATGTTGTGCCACAGGCTGAACACGGCCCCCGGCAACGTGGCCAGCGGGTTCGCGGCGAAGTTGGCCGCGGCGAGGCTCACCGCCAGACCGGAGTTCTGCATGCCCACCTCGATAGACAGCGCCGTAGTCTTCGCGTAGTCGAGACCGAACAGTCGCGCTGCGCCGTACCCGCACGCCATGCCCACCGCGTTGTGCAACGCTACCACGACCAGCACGAGCGCACCGCTCTCCATGATCTTCCCCGTGTTGTTCGCGGTGATGCCCGCCACGATAAGCGCAATGGCTAAAACGCTGACCAGGGGCAATGCGGGAGCAGCCTTGCGCACGAAACCGCCGGCAAGCGCGTTCACCGCAATGCCCGCGGTTACGGGAACGAGCACCACCTGCACCACTGACAGAAACATGGCCTCGAAGGAAACGTCGACCCACGCCCCCGCCAGCGCATAGACCAGCGCAGGCGTGGCGAGCGGGGCCAGCAACGTCGAGACGATGGTCATCCCCACCGAAAGGGGCACATCGCCTTTCGCAAGGTACGTGATAACGTTCGAGGCCGTTCCGCCCGGGCAGCATCCCACCAAAATCACACCGAGCGCCACGTCGGCCGGTAGCTGCAACAACGTGGCCAGGCCCCATGCGGAAAGCGGCATGACCGTGTACTGGGCGATTGCGCCGAGCAGGACCTCGCGCGGATGTGCGAACACCGCTTTGAAGTCGGCTGGGGAAATGGTCAGGCCCATCCCGAACATGATAATCCCGAGGAATATCGACGTGTAACGAATCGCCCACGAAAAAACGGGGGGAGCGAGGAAGGCCGCTGTCGAAAGCACTACGATGACGATCGCCACGTGACGGGTAAGCAGGGCACCCGCGCGCACGAGGGCTTCCACTTACGCGCTTTCGGGATCGTAAGCGAAATTGTCGATGAGCCGCACGGACCCGATGCGTACCGCCATTGCCACGAGAACGGGACGCTCAACCGTCTCGATCGGCTGCATGGTCAGCGCATCGACGCAGGTCACATAATCGATCTGCGCAAGCGGCTCCTCGGCGAGCACCGCCTTTATCCGCTCTTCCACCTCGGTCGCGACCGCATGCGGCCCGATGAGGGCGCGCCCGCACTCGAGGGCGCGGTGCAGCACGGGAGCTGCGGCGCGCTCAGCTGGCGACAGATAGACGTTGCGGCTCGACTTTGCCAGGCCGTCCTCTTCCCGAACGATGGGGCAGGCGAGCACCTCGACATCGAAGTTCAGATCGGCCACGAGCTTCTTGACGATGGCGAGCTGCTGGGCGTCCTTCTGCCCGAAATAGGCACGGTCGGGGGCAACGATGTTGAACAGCTTGCTCACCACCGTGCATACGCCGCGGAAGTGAGCGGGGCGAGCGGCCCCCTCCATGGTCGTGGACAGGAAGTCGATTCCCACGTATGCGAAGGGGTCGCGGTACATATCGCCCGCATCGGGGTGAAATACCAGATTGACGCCAAGCTGCTCGCACAAGGCGCAGTCGTGGTCGAGGTCGCGCGGATAGCGGTCGAGGTCCTCGCCGGGCGCGAACTGCGTCGGGTTCACGAAGATCGAGACGGCCACGCGGTCGTTCTCCGCGCGCGCACGCTCGATAAGGCTCGCATGGCCCTCATGCAGGCAGCCCATCGTGGGAACCAGGCCAATGCTCTGCCCCGCGCGCTTCCAGCCACGCGCTATCTCCTTCGCCTTTGCAACCGTCCGAACAAGCTGCACGATATCTCCCGTCTCGATAATCCGCGCGTATCGCCCTGAAGGCCTACGCGGTGCGGTGCCGCCTAGCTCTGATCGCTGAGCAGGCCGTGCTTCTCGTAGCGCGCAACGCGCGCAACACGGTTCCCCTCGTCCGCGAAAACCACGAACGGCTTGTGCCTGCGCGCTTCCTCCTCGTCGAGCGAAGCATAGGCCATGATGATAACCTTGTCGCCCGCCTGTACGCATCGAGCTGCAGCGCCGTTCAAGCACATGGTCCCGCTCCCCCGTTCGCCTGCGATAACGTAGGTCGACAGCCGCTCTCCGTTATCGACGTCGGCCACATCGACCCGCTCGTACTCCCTGATGCCGGCAGCGTCCATGAGATCTTCGTCAATCGTGATGGAACCCACGTAATCGAGCGCCGCCTGCGTGACCGTGGCGCGGTGGATCTTGCCCTTGAGCATGGTTATCGCCATCGATATTCCTTCCCGAATGCAAGGCGCGAGCGTCCCCGCAGCTACGATGCAAAGCAAGCGCGTCGACAGCCCCGTACGGTTGCCGCAGCGCCCTTCCGTTCTGTAAATCGAGTTGTCATTGTAGCGTTGCGCAACTCCCTTGCATTACAATAATGGAAAACGTAGGGAACCGTAAGGAGCCATCGAGCGGAGGACGTATGTACCTAAAGCGGACGAAAAAGAACGGGCGGACGTACCTCTCCATCGTGCGAAGCTACCGCGATTCGGGAACCGTGCGCACGAAGACCGTCGAATCCCTCGGTTACCTGGATGAACTCGCTGAACGCATCGAAGACCCCCTCGCTCATTTCACACGCTACGTCGAAGAGCTGAACGAGCGGGAACGGCTCGAAGACGCCCCCCTTACGGTGTCGATCGCCCCCAGTGCGACCATTCCCTGCGGCGAGGAGGACGGCGTGCAGCTGGGAAGCGCCATCTCCCTTGCCTACCTTGATGCGTTCGGAGTCGGCGATTTCTTCTCCACGCGCAGGGCGCGCGCACGGAGGGCACCAGGTGAAACCGCTGCCGCGGCGATTCCCGCAACGACCGCATCGGACGAGCGGCGCGCTCGTGGGGCATGTGACGAACGCGCCCACGGGCCAGCATCATCCCAGGTGACCCGAACGTTCGAACTTCTGGTCTGCGCGCGCATGATGCACGCGGTCCCCGTACATGAAACCTGGGGGAGCCGGGCCAAGTTCCCCCGAGCATGCACGATGAACCTCGCCGGCCTCTATCGGGCCCTTCCGGCCATAGCGGCCGAATCTCGCTCGTTCGTAGAACATTTGAACAGGCGATATGCGCACATGCGCGGCCCGCGCGCGACCGAGACCGCGCGCCTCGTTTTCAGCAACTACGTGTTCCGCCAGGTATCGGGCCTTGCGGCGAGCGGTCCCGATGAAACTCCCGGCGAGCGAAGCGCGCGCTTGTGCCTCGTCATAGACAGCACGGGCATTCCGCTCGAGTACCGCATCGTCCCGCGCGAACTTACGGCGATTCAGACCATCGAGCTGGTCGAAAGCGTGAAGGCAGCATCGGGAGCGCACAGGGTAACCCTGGTCGCTGCTCAGATTCCCCATGCAGAAGACGTGATCGACGGCCTGCTCGCCCGGGGAAACGACTTTGTCTTGCTGCTCCCGTCGAACGGGTTCGCAGACGAGCTGCGCGACTGGATTTCAGCAGACGACGACTACGCCCCCACCCGAAACGGAACGTATCGCATCAAGTCGCGCACCGTGCAGCGGGCGGTCGCCGATGCGAGGCGGGCCGGCGTACGCTCGGTCGCCGTCAAGGAAATAGCCTTGCGCAGCGCGACGGCTTCCTCCGCGCAGGCCTTCTGCATCGCTTCGAGCGAAGCGACGGCGTCCGATGCGGCCATTTTCAATATCTACCGCGAGCTGTGGCGCGTGCACGAGCCGTTTCACATCAACGCCGCCGACTTCATTTCAGTTCCCCATCCAGTAGACGTAAAATCCCATATGGAAGCACATTTCCTTATCTGCTACACGGCGTTTTTCATGCTGCGTGCGCTGCGCCGCGACATGGGATGGACCTACAACGCTGCGCGCGTGGCCGATGCGCTTCTGCGCCTCGAGGGCATGCACCTCGAACGGAACTGGTACCTGTTCGGCTATCGCAGCGAGGTGACCGACGCCATCGAGAGGACCGTCGGCATAGAGCCCG
>CAUVMU010000197.1:0-3918 GCA_963552775.1 uncultured Eggerthellaceae bacterium
GCAGATGCCGAGCTTCCGCACGCGAAAGGCGCTCCTCTTCGTAGGCGCGCTGAATCTGCTCGAGCTCGAGCCGCAGGGCCAATCTGAGCACTTGATCGTCGCAGGACTGGCTGTTCGTGATGGCTGTGATCGAAGGGCTTGCGGCTTTGAGCGTGCTCAGGAAGTTCTGGTACTCCAGAATGAGCGCGCTGTAGGTCTCGGTCGGGATGTCCGACTCGGCCATCTCGCTTTGCAGGCGCATGATGACGCGCTTCGCAACCTCTATCTGGATGCCGCGCAACTCCTGCTGCGACTCCGAGGCGTCGGGCAGCAGCGGCAGCTTGTTCCGCATGCGCGCACCGAGGGTACGGATGGCCACGGCCGTTCTGTGGATGTACGAGGCAAGGGAGAGCAGCCGGCGACGTTCCTTGCGCGTCATGGCCTCGATGCGCCTGATGCGGTCAAGGTGCTGGTAGCCTTCGATGGGGTTGATCTTCTCTTGTTCAATAAGCTCGGTCACATACTCCTGTTCCCAGGTGAGCACCTTGATGCGCAGCTCCGTGTCGCCCGGCGCGTCGATGTTCCCCTCGTCCTGTATGCGCGCGATGCGGTCGTTGTAGCGGCGGATGACCTCGCTCGTCGCCCGCCTCGTCTCCCCGGTTTGATGGGCGGTCAGTTCCTCGATGACGGCGCGCATGATATCGACGGCTGTCTCGAGGTCGCGCTGGTGCTCAGCTGAGGCATCGACCTTGCGCGGTGCGAGCAAAGGCACGATGACCGTCGCGATGAGCAGGGACAGCACGATAACGCCGCAGGCAAGGAATATGAGCAGGTCTCGGTTGGGAAAGCGCTCCATAGACGTTCCGGCATCGATCCAGCGCGGTATGGTGAACATGATGGCGAGCGTGATGGTCCCCTTCGCACCCGAAAGCGTGGTCACGAGCGCAGTGCGCAGACGTTGCGCGCGCGTCCTCGTTTCGTGATGGCGCCGGTCAGCGAGACGCTCGGCTACGATCGACCAGACGAAACGCGTCCCGTGCATGAGCAGCGTGATAGCTATGACGTAGCCGATGAGCTCGACGTTGCCGATGCCCTCATCGACCCAGGTGGTGGTCACGGCGGCGGGGAGCTGAGTACCCAGCAGCACGAACACGATGCCGTTCAGCCCGAAGGTGAGCACGTGCCAAACGCTGTTCGAGACGATGTTCATGTGCGAGATGGACGGACCGAGGTTCTTGCGAGCCATCGACATGACGATGCCGCACACGACGACGGCAATAACGCCGCTGACGTGCACTTCCTGCCCGATAAGGAACACGATGAAAGGAAGGAACACCTCCAGAAGAACGTGGAACGTGGTGTTCTCGAGCCCGAGGTCGCGGATTTTGCGCACGCAGAAGTTGACCAGGTATCCGAGGAGGGTTCCCACAACAAGGCCCCCGAAGAACTCGACGGCGAACTCGCCGACGGCCGATGCGGCCGAGAACGACCCCGTGACGGCAGCGGCGATGGCGAACTGGAAGGAGACGATACCCGATGCGTCGTTGAGCAGAGCCTCCCCTTGCAGAATCGCCTGCTGGCGCTCGGGCAGGTTCGCGTCGTGCGAAAGCGACGAGACGGCGACGGCGTCGGTGGGGCCGAGCGCGGCCCCGAGCGCAAACGCCGCAGCCAGCGATATGGAGGGAATCATCCAGTGGACGGCGAAGCCGACGATAAGCGCAATGGCCACGACAAGGCCTATCGCGTAGGACAGCAGCGAGCGCCGATGTGTCCACAGCGACCCCTTGTCGGCCTCGCGAGCCTCATGGAAGAGGAGCGGAGCAATGAACAGCACGAGGAACAGCTCGGGGTTGAGCGTGATGGAAATCTGCCCCTGCGCGATAATCGCGATGATAACGCCAAGGGCTATTTGGATAAGCGGCGAGGAGATCTTCGGGACGACCTGGTCGATGACCGACGACACGAGCACCGCCGCCAGCAGTACCAATCCCAGGCCAAGTGCTTCCATATTGCTCCTATCGAGTTCCGCAGGGTGGTTCGAGATCGTTACGAGCGGGCATCGTCGCCGGACGACGAAGGGGCGAGCAGCGCCCATGACGTGCTGCCTCGCTGCTCGACGACGATACCGTCGAGGTCGGCGACGAAGTCCTTGAGCTTCGAGTATCCCAGATCGCGCAGGCGGAAGTCATGGAATTTCGAGCGGAGGCGCTTTCCGAGGGCGGGCAGCGACACGCCGGCATCCCCCGCCTCGGCAAGCAGCGCATCGATGTGGCTGCGAACGTCATCGCGTGCAAGACCGGCGGATTCAATGGACGGGTCGGCAGCGACAGGCGCGCCGGGTTGCGACGCGGCGGCATCCGCAGGCGCGGCGGGATGCGACGCGGCGGCGGCCGCAGGCGCGGCGGGTTGCGACGTGGCGGGTGTTTTTGGCGCGGCGGCGGCTTTTACCTTGGCAGCTTTAGATGCAGCGGCAGTTTTTGATTCGGCAACCTTGACCTCGACAGCCCCCTCCACTTGCGGTTCCTCGGGCGCGGACGGTTTCCTCGAGCGACGAGCGCGGACGCGCGCGGCGCGACCGGGCTTCAAATCGCGTTCGACCGGCTCCTCGACAGGCGAGGTGGTCGAATCGACAGTCAGGACAGACTCGATAATCAAATCGGTCGAAACAGTCGGGTCTATCGGAGCGGGTTCAACGGACCCCGCGTCCGAAACGGCATCCGAAGATGCGGCGGCCTGTCCTGCGCCCCCCTCGTCAGCGGGTTGCTGCGCGGAAGTCTCAGCCCCATCAGTTGGAATGGAGACCACCTTCTTGCGACGGTGGCGCGCATTGCGGCGGCTCGATTTGGGAGCGGATTCGGAGGGTTCGTCGGCCTCTCCCCCGTTTTGAGCGGAGGCGTCAGTCGCAGCTTCGGCAACGGGCGAATCGCCGTCGCCGGACTGGGCCTCAAAAACCGCAGGGGCCGCAGGGGCGTCGGAGCGATCCTCAACCAAATCGACAGTAACGGAATTGCCCTCCTTGGTGATGGTGACGCTTGCAAACTCGTCGAGCAGCTTCTTCAGCTGGTTCGTGCCGTAGCTGCGCACATCGAAGTCAGGATAGCGCTTGAGCAGGCGGCTCCCCACCTCGCCGAGCCCCGTGGATTTCCCGTTGTTGAGGTTGTCCTCGATGATGGAGACGACAGCATGCTCGACGTCTTTCTTGGAGAGGGTGGGCGTGCTGGCCTCGGCGGGCGCGTCCCCCGATTTGCTGCGACCCTTCCCGTTTCGGCCGGTCGGGGCGCCTACCAGAAGCTCGAGCGTGGTGAATACGTCACAGGCGGTGCGGAAAGGAGTCGGGGTTTTCTTCTCGCCCATGCCGATGACGGTCAAACCGCCCTCGCGGATGCGGGCGGCCAGGCGCGTAAAGTCGCTGTCGCTCGAAACGAGACAAAAACCCTGGACCGAATGCGTGTACATGATGTCCATGGCGTCGATGATCATGGCGGAATCAGTGGCGTTCTTGCCCTGGGTGTAACTGAACTGCTGGATGGGCGTGATGGAGTTCTCGAGCAGCGTGTCCTTCCATTTCGCGTGGAGCGTGCTCGTCCAGTCTCCGTAAATGCGCTTGTACGTGACGGTACCGTACTTCGAAAGCTCGTCAAGGATGGCGGGAAGGTACTTCGCCGAGACGTTGTCTGCATCGATGAGCAGAGCGAATCGTTTTTCAGAGGGTTGTTTCGGTTCCATTGCGGAAGCTCCTCAGGATAGAGTTTCAATCGGCTCCGACCGAATCGAAGCCTCTGTTCGAGTTCAGCATTATAGAACGCCTGATAGACTCTGTGCGCGGGGAAACGCAGGTCTGCGCGGTATCTGCGTTTACGCGTTGCCTCAAGTGACGCAGTGATCCCGGCGTAACGTTTCTGGGGGTCGCGGCGATAGCCGCGCTGGCGATGAGGGCGG
>CAUVMU010000198.1:0-3907 GCA_963552775.1 uncultured Eggerthellaceae bacterium
CGGCGTTGAACGGGATGCCGGCGACGCTCATCATGAACGGGTTCACCGCGATGATGTAAGCCATGGCCAGAAATGTAGTCAAACCACCGATGACCTCATTTCCAACCGTGCTGCGCCGCTCCGATATCTTGAAGAAAGCGTCCACTTCTCCACAGGCTCCTTTCACAAAGGGATAAAAACAGCGATAGAGATTCTACCATCTTGTCGGCGCGCCGGAGGACGCGATCTGCCCTCGGGAGAAATCTGATCGGCGGAAAAGCACGCGGCAAACGCGGCGGTGGACGCCTTGCGAGCTCCCGAGAAACGACCGAGCCGCTCGCCTGGGAAAAGCGCCCGCGCACAACGGGCGCCTTCTCGTCCTGTTTTCGACCCATCGTAGGGCCGACCTGCATAAACACTTTATTTGGTTGTCGTTTCTCACATAAAATACAATATCTTGTGGTTGAAGATGCTTTCATTTGCGCGCCGATTGCCGTATCATGAGCACGTCGCCCACGGCGGCGCCTGGAAATTCCACCTACGTTCACGTGCTTCCGTATACGCTCGAAACCTACAAGGAGAGGCAGACCATGAAAATCATCAAGCGCAACGGTTCGGAAGTCCCCTTCGACGTCACGAAAATAGCCAACGCCATCGCCGCAGCCAACCGGGAGGTGCCCGAAGGCAATCGCCTGACCGAGCGTCAGGTCATGTACGCCTCCGCCAACGTCGCCGACGCTTGCGAGGCGGCCGGCCACACCGTTTCCGTCGAGGAGATTCAGGACATGGTCGAGGACGAGATCATGCGCCTCGACTGCTACGACGTGGCGCGCAAGTACATCATCTACCGCTACCTGCAGAACCAGAAGCGCCGGAAGAACACGACCGACGACCAGATCTTAGCCCTCATCGAGTGCAACAACGAGGAGGTCAAGCAGGAGAACTCGAACAAGAACCCCACCGTCAACTCCGTACAGCGCGACTACATGGCCGGTGAGGTGTCCAAGGACCTCACCATGCGCAAGCTTCTCCCCGCCGACGTGGTCGAGGCGCATCGCGAGGGCATCATCCACTTTCACGACTCCGACTACTTCGCCCAGCACATGCACAACTGCGACCTCGTGAACCTCGAGGACATGCTGCAGAACGGCACGGTCATCTCCGGCACGCTCATCGAAAAGCCTCACAGCTTCTCCACGGCCTGCAACATCGCCACGCAGATCATCGCCCAGGTCGCATCGAGCCAGTACGGCGGCCAGTCCATCTCGCTCACCCACCTGGCGCCTTTCGTCGACGTGAGCCGCAAGCGCATCCGCCGCGAAGTGCTCGACGAGATTAACAGCCTCGGCCTCGAGGCACCCGCCGACCGCATCGACGAAGTGGTCGAAGGCCGCCTGAAAGACGAGATCCGTCGCGGCGTACAGACCATCCAGTACCAGGTCGTCACGCTCATGACCACGAACGGCCAGGCCCCGTTCGTCACGGTGTTCATGTACCTCAACGAAGCCAAGAACGAGGCCGAGAAGCACGACCTCGCCATGATCATCGAGGAAACGCTGCGTCAGCGCTACCAGGGCGTGAAGAACGAGGCCGGCGTGTGGATCACCCCCGCCTTCCCCAAGCTCATCTACGTGCTCGAGGAGGACAACGTCGCCGAGGGCTCCCCCTACTTCTACCTGACGCAGATGGCCGCGAAGTGCACGGCAAAGCGCCTCGTGCCCGACTACATCTCCGAAAAGGTCATGAAGCAGAACAAGGTAGACCGCAACGGCGAGGGCCACTGCTACACCTGCATGGGATGCCGCAGCTTTCTGACCCCCTACGTCAACGAGAGCGGTAAACCGCAGTACTACGGCCGCTTCAACCAGGGTGTCGTCACCATCAACCTGCCCGACGTGGCGCTGTCCTCAGGCGGCGACGAGCATAAGTTCTGGGAGGTCTTCGACGAGCGTTTGGAGCTCTGCCACCGCGCGCTCATGGCCCGCCACAACCGTCTGAAGGGCACGCTGTCCGACGCCGCCCCCATCCTCTGGCAGCACGGCGCGCTCGCGCGCCTGGCCAAGGGCGAAACCATCGACAAGCTCCTCTACGGCGGCTATTCGACCATCAGCCTCGGCTACGCGGGCCTCTACGAGTGCGTCAAGTACATGACCGGTCACAGCCATACCGACGAGGAGGCGACGCCGTTCGCGCTGCAGGTTATGCAGCACATGAACGACAAGTGCGCCGAGTGGAAGGCCGAGCACCGCATCGACTTCTCGCTGTACGGCACGCCGCTCGAGTCGACGACCTACAAGTTCGCCAAGGCCCTGCAGCGCCGCTTCGGCGTGGTCAACGGCATCACGGACAAGGGCTACATCACGAACAGCTACCACGTGCACGTCACCGAGGAAATCGACGCTTTCACGAAGTTGAAGTTCGAAAGCTCGTTCCAGCGCCTGTCCCCGGGTGGGGCCATCAGCTACATCGAGGTTCCCGACATGCAGAACAACCTCAAGGCCGTCATCCGCACCATGCAGTACATCTACGACAACATCATGTACGCCGAGCTCAACACGAAGAGCGATTACTGCCAGGAATGCGGGTTCGACGGCGAGATTCTTATCGCCGAGGACGATGGCAAGCTCGTGTGGGAATGCCCCAACTGCGGCAACCGCAACCAGGAGACGCTCAACGTGGCGCGGCGCACCTGCGGCTACATCGGCACACAGTTCTGGAACCAGGGGCGCACCGAGGAAATCAAGGACCGCGTCCTGCACCTCTAGGAGCGCTTGCGAACCCCCGGTCGCCCGAGAACCGAGCGCCATCGGGGTTTCGTATGCCCCGGCCCTGACGACAGGCCGCCGGCCGCCGACCGCCGACTTGCCGACTGCCGACCGCCGCCAGCGGCCGCTTCGCCGCCAAGCCTCTTCGTCGGCAATCGGAGCTCCTTCGGTCGGCGATCTTTCGGTCGGCTGCCACCGGCCCGCCAACGGCCGAAACGCATTGGAAGACCAACGCAAGGAAGACGGCATGAACTACGGAAGCGTGAAGTACTGCGACATCGCGAACGGCGAAGGAGTGCGCACGTCCCTGTTCGTTTCGGGCTGCCGCCATAGGTGCCGTGGCTGTTTTCAGCCTGAGACCTGGGATTTCTCCTATGGAAAACCGTTCACCCCCGAAGTGGCTGCCGAGATCCTGCACAGCCTCGAGGCCCCCTACGTCGACGGGCTCACCGTCCTCGGGGGCGAGCCGTTCGAGCCTGAGAACCAAGAAGCGGTTGCAGGGCTGCTCGACCAGGTGCGCGAGCGTTTCCCGAGCAAGACCGTCTGGATCTACACGGGCGACATATACGAGCGGCTCGTCGACGAGTCCTATGCACGCCGCACGCCGGCGACCGACCGCATCCTTGCGGCGACCGATATCCTCGTGGACGGCCCGTTCGTCGAGGACCTCAAGGACATCTCGCTGCGCTTTCGCGGCTCGTCGAACCAGCGCATCATCGACCTCGCTGCAACGCGCGCTGCAGGCGACGTGCGCCTGTGGACCGACGAGCCCTCGTACGCCGTACGCGGGCTCTAAGCCCGCAAAGCGCGGCCCCTATGCGCCCGAGACCTTCGCGGGCCTGATGGCGCGCAAGCTCTAAGCGCGCGGGCGCGGCCCTATGCGCCCCGCCCCGACTGCGCCCTGCGATCGAGACGCCGATTGCGCACGTATACGGCCCAGTTTGCTCCGAGCGCGACCAGGTTGATGAAGTAAACGGCAAGCACCCAGGTAATCGCTCCGGAAACTATTTTCGCGGCGATGCCCGCCACGTAACCGAACGTGATGAGCGCAATGAACTGCCAACTCGCTCCGGCGGCCGTTCCCGCTTTGTAGCCTTTCCATGCGTTCAAGGGCCACGAGAGCCCGAAACTCACCAGCATCAACGCTTCAAGTACCTCCGCCA
>CAUVMU010000199.1:0-3892 GCA_963552775.1 uncultured Eggerthellaceae bacterium
CGAAACCCTTTCCCCCGAAGCGATGGGCCTGATTCAGCAGCTGGACCCTGACAGGCTCATCGTCTGCGGCGGTGAGGAGTCGGTGTCCGAAGCGGTGGCGCGCGAAGCCGCTCAGTTGTCCTCCGCGTCGCTGTTCCGCGTTGCGGGCGAGACCGCGAGCGATACGGCGGTCGAGGTGTTCCGTGCCTCGACTACCTGGACGGATACCGCCTTCATCGCCACGTCGGCGACGTTCCAGGATGCGCTTTCCATCGCGCCGTGCTCCTACTGCAAGCACAGGCCCCTCTTCCTCGCAGAGCCTGACGGCACCCTTTCCGCTGCAACGCAACAGGCCCTGGAAGACGGGGGTTTCTCGCATGTGTACCTGGTAGGCGGCGAGCACTATCTGCCTGCCTCGCTTGCCGACCAGCTCGGCCCGCTCTATGCCGGCCGTCTCGCCGGCGATACGGCGGTGGACACGTCGCTGGCGGTGGCGCGTTACGAGCTTTCTATCGGCATGATGGGGCGGGTCCATGTCGGCGTTGCGACGCCTCAGACCTGGTACGATGCGCTGTGCGGAGCGGCATTGTGCGGGCGTCACTCGAGTATCCTCGTTCTCGCGACCGACGAGCAGCGCCAGGCCCTCGACGCCCTGAACCTGAAGTCGATGTACTGGGGCCATGTGTTCGGCGGCCCGCTTTCGGTTTCGGAGGAAACGCTGGACTACCTCGGTAGAGAAGGCGACGGTCCGATTCCGCCCGATAATACCGAAGTGGTGCCGGACGAGGTATCCCGGTAGGTTCGATATCGGGCATATGCCCGCACAGGTGGTTGCGGTTGCGTTGAGGATGTGCGGTATAGTCGCTGTGCGCAGTGTTTTCTGCGCGCAGCGACAAACACGGTAGAGAGGACGGTCATGGCCGATCGCGTTGTGGAAAGTTCCGACAAAGAGGTTCCCGAAATCCCCGACCTGCTCGAGCGCGTGCTCGTGTACGTGCTGAGCGAGGCGCGCGGCAAGCTCGAGGCGGGCGAAGAGGTTGCCCCGTTCACGGCGTTGGCCATCAAAGACAAGCTGTTCATCGAAACCCACCCCGCTGACCAGGTGGAAGACTGCTTCAAGTTGGCAGAGCATACGGTCAAGAACGCGCGCGGCGCCGAGGCGTACGGCTTCTGCTACGACGGGTTCATCGAGCTTGACGACCAGACGGTCGATGCCCTCATCGCCGAGGGCGGCGTCCCCGGCGATTCCGACGGGTTCGCGGTGGCGTTCGTCTACACCGCCTCCGAGGACGGGTCGATTACCTTCGAGGACACCCCCACCTACGTGGGGCCGTCCCCCAATTTTATGGGCGGTCTCATGTCGCCTGATGACTACCGCGAAAGCGAGCTCGATTCGAAGTACCGCAGCATCCTGCACGGCACTCCGGGCGACGCGCTGTAGTGTTTTTGCCGCGCGACGCGGATGGATTTGGTCGGGGCGGCGGGATTCGAACCCGCACGGGGCTTTTGCCGCGTGCTGCGGATAGATTTGTAAGTTCTGGGCGGGCTTTTGCTTGAAGAAGGAGAAAGCCCGCCTTCTTCTTTGCAAGATTCGCGCGGCTTTCTGCAGACGATCGGTCATGCTGCGGTAAGGTCGTCGGCGTATGATGCTCCTACGGGTTCGGAGGGTGCAAGGCGGCCGCCATGAATCGCGCAGACGCCGCCCTTACGGCTTCGACATGGTGAAACCGTGTATACGGCGCTCGTGCTTCGGCGATTCCTTGTGAACCGGTCGTCCCTGCGCTAGAATGACAGGATATTTTCCTGCCCCGGTGCACGCCTTCACCAGCCCGGGGCCGTACAGTCCAAAGGAGGTGAGCTGATGAAGGCTTATGAGCTGCTGTTTTTCGTTGCCCCGACGATCGACGACGAGTTGCGCGCCGGTGTGATGAAGCGCATTGAGACCACCATCACCGAGGGTAACGGTACTTTCGACAACGTGAACGAGTGGGGCAAGCGCAAACTCGCTTACGAGATCAACGGTCTGACCGAGGGCGACTACACCCTTATCGACTTCCATGCCGATCCCGCCAATGTTGCCGAGCTTGACCGCATTCTGCGTATCAACGACGCCGTCGTGCGCCACATGATCGTGAAGCGCGCGGATCGCGACTAAGGTCACCTGAAACGTGCGCCTGGGCGCACCTGAGTTCGAAGAGGGAAAGACATGAGCATCAATCGAGTTGTCATCAGCGGAAACCTTACCCGCGACCCCGAGCTGCGGCAGACCGCGAGCGGTATGCCGGTGCTGGGCTTCGGCGTGGCGGTCAACGACCGCCGCAAGAACCCCCAGACGGGCGAGTGGGAGGACTATCCCAACTTCATCGACTGCACCATGTTCGGAGCCCGCGCTGAAAGCCTCGCACGCTACCTTTCGAAGGGCGCCAAGGTGTCCATCGAGGGCAAGCTGCGCTGGAGCCAGTGGGAGCGCGACGGACAGAAGCGCAACAAAATCGAGGTTATCGTCGACGACCTGGAGTTCATGTCCTCGCGCAATGCCGCGCCGCAGGATGGCGGTTACGGTGGAGGCCACGGGAGCGCGGGCGGCTACGCTCCGACCCCGGCTCCCGCGTCGGTCCCCGGCGTGAACACCGCGAGCTCCCCCTACGACGATGACATCCCGTTTTAAGCGAATGCGAAAGAGGTACTAATGGCCGAATATGCTAAACAGCCTCGGCGTAAGTACTGCCAGTTCTGCAAGGACCAGGTAGAGTACGTCGACTACAAAGATACGCAGATGCTGCGTAAATACGTCACCGATCGTGGGAAGATCAAGCCTCGTCGTGTTACGGGTGCCTGCACCCAGCACCAGCGCGACATCGCGAACGCCGTCAAGCGTGCCCGCGAAATGGCTTTGATGCCCTATGCGGTTCCCGCCATCAGCGGCCGCGGCGACCGTCGCAGCCGTTAGGCGAAGGAGGATACATGAAGGTCATCCTGCTGAAAGAATTGAAGAACAAGGGAGGCGAGGGAGACGTCATCGACGTGGCCCGCGGCTTCGCGAACAACTACCTGCTCCCGCAGGGCTACGCGGTTCTGGCTACGAAGGGAAACCTGAAGCAGCTCGAGCAGCGTCGCAACAACATCGCCAAGCGTGAAGAAGTGCGCATCGCGAACGCCCAGGAGCTCAAAGCCGCTCTCGAAGGCGCGTCTGTTGTGGTGAAGGCCAAGGTCGGCGATGAGGGCCAGCTCTTCGGCTCCATCACGTCCCAGATGATCGTCGACGCGGTCAAGGAGGCCAAGGACCTCGAGATCGACCGTCGTCGCATCGAGGTTTCGACGGCCATCAAGACTGCCGGCGAGCATACGGTCTCCGTGTCGCTGTATCGCGAGATTCGCGCCGAGCTGAAGGTCTCCGTTGTGGACATCGCTGCCGCAGTCGAGCCCGAGCCGGCCGCCGAAGAGGCGCCCGAGGCCGAGGAGGCTGCTCCCGCAGCCGACGCAGCCGACGCAGCCGTCGACGCGGAATAACGTCGCTTTCGAGCGGATCGCACCACCTGCCTTCCGCGCCCCGGGCAAAGTCGACGCCGACGCGGAGTAACGTCGCTTTCGAACGGAGCTGGTATTGAGCGGTCGCGCCGCGACCGGCATCGGTGCCGCATGACGCTGCATCCTGTTTTGGAGAATCTGCGGTCGCGTAAAAAAGCGATTCCACCGTTTTGACCGGTGGAAAGTGGGGAAAACCTCCTTTTGCCCGTGTCCGGGAGGAAGGAGGTTTTCTTTGTGGTGGGGATAATCGGCAGACATCTTTACCTGTTCCAAAATGACACCTCGTAAAACGGCTTTCTTGGTTTACCATGGGGAAACACCCTCGAGAAAGACGATTATGCCCGCATCTGCACCCTACGACAACAGACGAGCCCCCGCCCAGCCC
>CAUVMU010000200.1:0-3843 GCA_963552775.1 uncultured Eggerthellaceae bacterium
AAACGCTTCCCATGAGCTGCGAACGCCCCTGTCGGTGATCAAGACGACCCAGGAGCTGTTGCTTGAGCATCCGAACGACCGGATTGTGGATCATTTTGAAGAAATAGCCGCCATGATCGAGGAGTCCGATCGTCTCTCCCGTCTCGCAGGAGACCTTCTCACGCTTACTGCGCTTGATGCGAACGACGCGGAGCTCGATAGAGAAAAGGTCGATGTTGATGAAACGGCTTTATCCATGGCGCTCGTTTACCGTGAATACGCTGAATCGCAGGGGAAGTCCATAAGCGCACATGCCGAGAGCTCTGCGACAATCATGGCCGATCGTGCAAAGATACGTCAGCTTCTCGCAATCGTGCTGGACAATGCGGTGAAGTATACTGGCGAGGGCGACCGTATCGATGTGAGGACCGTATCGGATGATAGGCAAGTGTATATTTTCGTTACCGATACAGGTATTGGCGTTACGGCAGAGGATGCCCAGAATGCTTTCGATCGCTTCTATCGGGCTAACCGTGCGCGAGAAGCAGGCGGCGGCCGTGGCCTGGGTCTCTCTATTGCAAAGGGTATTGTCGAAGCCCATGAGGGCACTATCGCTTTGGAGCCGAGTTCCGAAGGCAAGGGAACGGTAGTATCGATTGCGCTCCCGCGGGAATCTAGTTGAGAGCAGGCGGGTACCCGAACAAACTCCATGGTTTGTTCGGGTACCCGCCTGGCCGACTTTGCTATGATAGCAAGTGAAAACCGCATCCCTATCGCACGTATCCTGCTTATCGATTCGAGGCGACCGCATGGCTTTCGTCCATCTGCACAACCATACCGAATACTCCCTGCTCGACGGAATGACGCATGTGAAGGACATGGTCAGGCGCGCGGCCGATCTGAACATGCCGGCCGTTGCCATCACCGACCACGGCGTCATGTCGGGCGTGCCGGAGCTCTGCGCCGCCTGTGACGCTGTGGAAAAGGAGACGGGCAAGCGGGTCAAGCCCATTTACGGATGCGAGGTCTACTTCGCGCCCGACGACGACCTGAAGCGCGACGGCAAACCGCGTCTCACCCATCTGCTGCTCTTGGCCAAGACGAACGAAGGCTACCACAACCTGCTCAAGCTGGTGAGCGAATCGCACGTGGACAACTTCTACTACAAACCCCGTACGACCTACGCCATGCTGCAGAAGTACGGGCACGGCATCATCGGCTCGTCGGCCTGCCTTGCGGGCATCGTGCCGCGCCTGCTCGACAACCGCCAGTTCGACGACGCCCTCGCCTGGGCCCGCAAGCTCGCCGCCTGCTTCGACGAGGGCGACTTCTACATCGAGCTGCAGAACCAGGGGGTTACGACCGACAGCGGCATGTCGCAAACCGAGCTCAACCGCGAGCTTGCGCGCCTGGCGGATATCGCCGGGCTCAAGACCATCGCCACGAACGACTTCCACTACCTGGTCAAAGAGGATTCGCGCGCCCACGACGTGCTGCTGTGCATCGGCACCGGGGCGAAGGTCAACGACACGAACCGCATGCGGTTTGCGAACGACCAGTTCTACATGAAGACCGAAGAGGAGATGCGCGCTGCGCTCGTCGACTTTCCTGAAGCGTGCGACAACACGGTCGAGGTCGCCGAGAAGTGCAACGTCGAGCTCGAACGCGACTCCATCTTACCGCGCTTTCCTTTGCCCGAAGGCGAGACCGAGGACAGCTATTTCCGCAAACGCGTGCAGGGAGGCCTGGTCAAGCGTTACGGCGATCCCGTCCCGGCCGAGGCCCAGGAACGCGCCGACTACGAAGTGGGCGTCATCATCCAGCAGGGCTTTCCAGCCTACTTCCTCATCGTGCAGGAGTACATCGAGTGGGCGCGCAGCCAGGGCATCGGAGTCGGTCCGGGCCGCGGCTCGGCCGCAGGCGCTATCGTGGCCTACGCCATGGGCATCACCGACCTCGACCCCTTGAGCAACGGCCTGCTGTTCGAGCGCTTTTTGTCGCCCGAGCGCGTGGAGATGCCCGATATCGACGTCGACTTCGAGGACGAACGGCGCGGTGAGGTCATCGAGCACATCAAGGACGTGTACGGCGAGGACCACGTGTCCGGCGTCATCACGTTCGGCAAGCTGCAGGCGAAGAACGCCGTGCGCGACGCCGCCCGCGTGCTCGACTACCCCTACGGCGTGGGCGACCGCATCTGCAAGATGATCGGCGACGAACTGGGCATCACCATCGAGAAGGCGCTCGACCAGAACCCCGACCTCAAGAAGGCCTATCAAGAGGAAGACGACGTCAGGCAGGTTATCGACGCGGCGCTCGGCATCGAGGGTCACCTGCGCGGCGAAGGCGTGCACGCGTGCGCGACCATCATTTGCCGCGACCCCATGAGCGACCACGTGCCCATGAAGCGCGACACCAAAGGCGGCGGCATCATTACCCAGTACGACGGGCACTACACTCCCGACCTGGGGCTTTTGAAGATGGACTTCCTCGGTCTGCGCACGCTCGGCGTGCTTTCGCGCGCATGCCGCAACATAAAGGAAACGCGCGGCATCACGATCGTGCCCGAGGAGATTCCCACCGACGATCCGGCCGCGTTCAAGATTATGCAGGACGCGAACATGGACGGCTTGTTCCAGGTCGAGGGTTCGCTGTACGTGAGCCTGTTCAATCGCCTGCCTCCGCAGCGCTTCTCCGACGTCGTGGCTTCCATCGCGCTCAACCGTCCCGGCCCGCTCGAATCGGGCATGGTCGACGACTACGTGAAGGTGGCCAGCGGCAAGGTCTCCCCGCACTATTACGACAACCGGCTGCGCCCCGTGCTCGAGGAAACGTACGGCACCATGGTCTACCAGGAGCAGATCATGCAGGTGTCCATGGTCATGAGCGGCTTTTCGGCCGGCAAGGCGGACAAGCTGCGCAAGGCGATGGGCAAGAAGAAGATCGAGGTCATGAACCTCCTCAAGGAGGATTGGTGCAACGGCGCCGTCGAGAACGGCTACTCGCTCGAAATCGCGCAGAAGATCTGGGAGGATGCCGAGAAGTTCGCGAAGTACGCCTTCAACAAGTCGCACTCGGCCGCCTACGCCATCCTGGTCATGCGCACGGCTTATCTGAAGGCGCATTACCCGCACGAGTACATGGCGGCCGTACTGTCGAGTTATATGGGCAACACCGACAAGCTCATCCACTACATCGCCAGCTGCACGCGCAACGGGGTGCAGGTGCTGCCGCCCGACATCAACTCGTCGAACGCCGAGTTCACGCCCGTTCCCGAGGGGGTGCGCTTCGGTCTGGTCGGCGTGCGCGGCGTGGGACGCAATGTGGCGGATGCCGTTATCGCCGAGCGGGAGAGCGGCGGTCCGTTCACCTCGCTGCACGATTTCGTGCGCCGTCTCGATGCGAAGTGCTACAACCGCAAGACGCTCGAGGCGCTTATCAAGGGCGGGGCGTTCGATTCCACCGGCTACACGCGCAAGCAGCTCATGTACTTCGTGGACGAGACGACGCTGCTCGAAAGCGCGGCCAAAAGCCAGAAGGACCGCGATGCGGGCCAGGTGAGCATGTTCGACATGTTCGGCGACGACCCCGATTCGGGCTTCGAGGAAGATATCCCCGCTCCCGATGGCATCGAGTGGCCGAAGCGGCAAAAGCTCGCCTTCGAGAAGGAGATCATGAAGATCTACGTCTCGGATCATCCGCTGCGCCCCTATGAGGCCCTTATCGCGCGCATGACGAAGTTCAAGCTGGGAGATCTGGCCGAGCGCACGCGCGAGATCAAGTCGGCCACGTTCGCGGGCATGATCAACGGCGTGGTCACGAAGCTGACCAAAACCGGGCGGCGCATGGCGACGTTCCGCCTCG
>CAUVMU010000201.1:0-3842 GCA_963552775.1 uncultured Eggerthellaceae bacterium
CGGGTTTATTCCCTCGCGCGCGAACGTGGCATTGGCCATGTCGTACTTGTAGTCGGGATGCGCGTTGTGCTCCATGAGCGCAGCCGTGTAGACGTTATTCCCCATTGAACATGCTCCAAACCTTTTTCAGGCCCTCTATCAGGGCGTCGATATCCCGCTCGTCGTTGTAGAACGCAAGCGACGCGCGGCAGCACGACTCGATGCCCATCCATGAGAGCAGCGGCTGCGCGCAGTGGTGGCCGGCGCGAACGGCGACGTTGTGCATGTCGAGGATGCTCGATACGTCGTGCGGGTGCACGGTGCGCACGTTGAAGCTGACTACGCCGTGGTGGGCCGCCGGGTCGGTCGGGCCGACGATGCGGACGAACGGAAGCTCGCCCAGACGTTCCATGCAGCGCCTGACGAGCGCCTGTTCGCGCTGCTCCATCGTTTCGAACCCGAGGCTTTCCAGATAGGTGATGGCAGCGTTCAGCCCGAATATGCCAGCGGCATCCTGCGTGCCGGCCTCGAACTTCTCGGGAACGGGGGCCCAGGTGGCGTCCTGCTCGGTCACCGATTCGATCATCTCTCCGCCCGTCAAGAAAGGGGGTATGGTGCAGAGCAGGTCGTGTCTGCCCCACAGCACGCCGATGCCCATGGGGCCGAACGCCTTGTGGCCCGAGAACACGAAGAAGTCGCAGCCCAGCTCGGCAACGTTTACGGGGATATGCGGAACCGATTGCGCGCCGTCGACGACCAGATATGCGCCGAACTCGTGCGCGATGTTCGCCATGTGCCGCACGTCGTTGCGTACACCGAGCACGTTGGAGATGTGGGCGACCGAAACGATTTTGGTGGCCGGACCGATCTTCGCGCGCAGCTCGTCTTCTGAGATGACCCCGTCCTTGTCGGGGTACAGGTAGACAAGTTTCGCGCCTGCACGCTTGCACGCCTGCTGCCAGGGTACGAGGTTGCTGTGGTGCTCCATGATGGTGATGCACACCTCGTCGCCTTTTCCGAGCACGGTCGGCGCGAACGAGTAGGCCAGCAGGTTCAACGCTTCGCTCGCGTTGCGGCAGAACACGATGTCGCGGAAGCTCGGGGCGCCTATGAAACCCGCGACGTGCTTGCGCGAGCGCTCGATCGCCTCGGTGGCGTCGACGGAGAGGCGGTACAGCCCACGCAAGGGGTTGGCGTTCATGGATTCGTAGAAGGTCCGTTGCGCGTTGAGTACGACCGCAGGTCGCTGCGCGGTGGCAGCGCTGTCGAGGAAGGCCAGGTCGGGGTTGTTTGCGAGCAGGGGGAAATCCGCCCGATACGGGTTCTGAGCCAGATCTGCGATGTTCATGCGCCTAGGCCTCCTCGGTGTCGGAGGCGGGCAGGGGGATGCCGATGCGCGCGGCGAGACGCTCGACTCCCGCACGACTCGCCGCATCGGGCGCGTCGAGAGCAGCTTGCTCGAGCATGGCGCTCACGAACATGCGCTCGGCTGCCTCCTGCGTGAGACCGCGGCTTGCCAGGTAGAACATCTGCTCGGGGCGCACGTGCCCTATCGTGGCGCCGTGATTGCCGGCGACGTCGTCCTCGTTGCACAGGATGACGGGTACGGTCTTGTTCTCGACGCCCTCGTCGACGAGCAGCACCGTTTCGTTCTCCTGGCCCGACGCGCCCTTGCACCCGCGGATAAGGTCGATGGTGCCGCGCAGCGTCTTCTTGCTCGTGCCGGCGAGCACGCCGTTCGCGCCGATGGCGCACTCGGTTTTCTGTCCGTGGTGGCGCAACGTGTAGCTGAAGTCGCGCAGCTGCTGCGCTCGGCCCAGGTAACGCACGTCGACGCCGACCTGCGATGAGTCGCCGCGCAGATCGCCGGCGAGGCCGGTGTAGGATTTCTCCGCGCCGAGCACGGTCTGGCGCACATCGATGCGCGCTCCCTCTGCTGTGAACAGTCCCATGTCGTCGAGATCGATCCAGGTGTCGTCAAGGGTTTGGGTGCGCAGGACGCGCACCTGGGAGCTGCGCCCGGCGAACACGCGCACCGAGCTTCCGGTAAGGCCTGTTCCCGTTTCGGGGGAGTCCACGGCGATGACGAGCTCCACCTCGCTGTCCTCGGCGGTCACGACATCGATGGCGGCGAGGTTCGCGGTGCCGTCGATTCCGTTCACACGCACGGAGGCTTGGACGGATTCGCCCGGTTTCGCTTCGATGACCAGGGGTTCCTTTGCAGCACTGCGCATGAAGCTCCATGCGCTTTCGCCCATGCCGCATTCGAACGCGGCTTCAAGGCTGCGTGCGGCCTCTATCGCATCGGCGCGGGACTGGTAGCTCGAGCGCGCGGTTTCGTCGAGCGCGTCGGTTGCTTTCCCGGAATCGTTTGCCGCGCTGGCGGGATGGAGCGCCTCCCACTCGACCTGAGCCTGGGCCAGGGCGCGCTCGAACGCGTCCGCCGTGCCCCGAGCGCCCTGTGGAACCTCGAGCGTTGCGGCGTGTGCAACGCCGGTCCCTGTGGGAACCTCTACAGTCGTTTCGTTCATGCGCAGCCAGTGCCACGTGGGGGCCGGCATTGCGTTGACGTGCTCCAAGATGGTGGTATCCATTATCCGATCGCCCCCTCCATTTCAAGTTTGATAAGGTTGTTCATTTCGACGGCGTACTCGAGCGGCAGCTCCTTGGAGATGGGCTCGGCGAAGCCGTTCACGATCATCGTGCGGGCCTCTTCCTCGGATACGCCGCGGCTCATCAGATAGAAGATCTTGTCGTCGCCGATGCGCCCGATCGTCGCCTCGTGCCCGATGTCCACGTGCTTGCAGCGGATGTCCATCGCGGGGATGGTGTCCGAGCGGCTGATATCGTCGAGCATGAGCGATTGGCACGAGACGCTGGCCGCCGACCCTTCGGCTGCGGGGGTCGCCACGATGGAGCTGCGGAACGTCGAGATGCCGCCGCCCTTCGAGATGGATTTCGTCTCGACCGATGCCGAGGTCTGCGGAGCCGCGAGCACCGCCTTGCATCCGGTGTCGAGGTTCTGCCCGGCCCCGGCGAACGTGATGCTGGTGAAACTCGAACGGCTCTTGTAGCCGCGCAGGACGGACATGGGGTACAGATAACCCACATGGCTGCCGAACGATCCGGAAATCCATTCGATCTGGCCTTCGTCGTCGCAGATAGCGCGTTTGGTGTTCAGGTTGTACATGTTCTTCGACCAGTTCTCGATGGTCGAGTAGCGCAAATGGGCCCGCTTGCCCACGAACAGCTCCACAGCGCCTGCATGCAGGTTGGCCACGTTGTACTTAGGCGCCGAGCAGCCTTCGATGAAGTGCAGGTCGGCGTCGTCTTCCACGATGATGAGCGTATGCTCGAACTGGCCCGCCCCCTTCGCGTTGAGGCGGAAGTAGCTCTGCAGCGGGTAGTCGAGTTTCGTGCCCTGGGGAACGTAGACGAACGATCCACCGGACCATACCGCGCCGTGCAGGGCTGCGAACTTATGGTCGTCGGGAGTGATGAGCGTCATGAACTTCTGATGGATGAGCTCGGCGTATTCCCCGTGCAGCGCTTCCTCGATACCCGAGTAGACGATGCCCATCTTGGCGGCCGACTCCTGCATGCTGTGGTACACCAGCTCGGAATCGTACTGGGCGCCCACGCCTGCGAGGTAGGAGCGCTCCGCCTGGGGGATGCCGAGGCGCTCGAAGGTGTCCTTGATGTTCTCAGGGACGCTGTCCCAGTCGCTTTGCTGCTCGGTGTTCGGTTTCACGTACGTGACGATGTGGTCCATGTCGAGGCTCGCGATCGAGGGGCCCCAGTCGGACATGGGCATGGTGTTGAACAGCTCGAGCGATTTCAGACGGTGCTCGAGCATCCAGGCG
>CAUVMU010000202.1:0-3836 GCA_963552775.1 uncultured Eggerthellaceae bacterium
CGGCGGCGATGCAGTCGAGAGAGGGATCGCATGATCGAGATACTGTGGCACGGCCGCGGTGGACAGGGGGCCTTCACGGCCGCGCGGCTTCTGGGCGCGGCCGCTTCCGACGGCAAGGAGCGCTTCGCGCTCGCGTTCCCGTCGTTCGGCCCGGAGCGGCGCGGGGCTCCGATGCGCGCGTTTACGAAGATCGATGTGGCGCCACTCGGTGATCGGAGCGCCGTGACCAGGGCTGATTATGTGATTTACCTCGATGAAACACTGCTTTGCCCCGCATGGGAGTCCGAGCTCAAGCCAACCGGCTGCGTGCTCGTCAACAGCGCGCGCCGCTTCTCCGACGAGCGGATCATCGCCTTCGACGCCGACCGCATCTCGCAGGAAGTATTCGGTCGCGCGGTGCCGAACACGGTCTTCCTCGGGGCGCTCTGCGCTCTGGAGGAGGGGTTCGACGTCGCGGCTATGAAGGAGACTGTCCGTCTGTATTTGCCGCGTAAGCTGCACGAGGGCAACGAGCGTATCGTCGATGCTGCGTACGCGCAGATAAAGGATGCTTTGGATGCCGCTGCTTCGGAATCGGCCGCCTCGGAATCGGCCGCCTCGGGATCGGCCGCCTCGGGATCGGCCGCCTCGGAATCGGCCGCCGACGGAGCGATTGCCGGTGTCGGGACGGGTGGGACCGGCGATTCCCCGGAGGCGGGCTGCGCGAAGGACCTTTCCGACGGCGGGCAGCTGCCGGCGCTTCCCGAGGACACGGCGGCCGTGAAACCGGACGAAGCCGCAACCGACCCTGTGCGCGCGGCTGCCGAGGCTGCCGTGCGCCGCGCGAGACCCCATGCCGTACGCGAGCGCCGTGCCGTGCACATCCCCGCGCTTGGGAGGATGCCCCTCGATCCGGCGCAGTACGCGCGCTCCACCTGCTTTACGGCCGGGCATCTCGTCGACACGAACGCGGGTTGGCGCAGCGTGCGGCCCGTAATCGACGAGGCGGCGTGCACGGGATGCCTCCAGTGCTACTTGTACTGCCCTGACGGCACCGTGTTCAAGGTCGAACGGACTCCGAGTGCCGAAAGCGCGCGCACAGGCCGCCAGGACGATTCTGCTGCGTCTCGCCGTACGGCGAGCGCAATCGCGGTCGCCATCGACTACGATTTCTGCAAGGGTTGCGGCATCTGCGCCAACGTCTGTCGATTCGGAGCCATCGCCTTGGTCCACGAAACAGAGGCGCGCATTGCCGAGGCTGCGCTCTCGCAGGGGGAAGGGGGCCTGCAATGATGCGCTTCCTTTCGGGGGACGAGGCTTTGGCCGAAGGCGTGCGTCTCGCGCGCCCGCAGGTCATCTCGGCATATCCCATCACGCCGCAGACCGTGGTCGTCGAGCGGCTGAGCGACATGGTGGCCAACGGCGAACTCGCTGCCGAATATGTGCACGTCGAGTCGGAACACTCGGCGCTCTCCTGTGCGCTCGGCGCTTCGGCGACGGGCGCGCGCACGTTCACGGCCACGTCGAGCCAGGGCCTGCTCTACATGGCCGAGGTGCTCACGTACGCGGCGGGCGGGCGGTTTCCCATCGTCATGATGAACGCGAATCGCGCCACGGCGCTTCCTTGGAACATCTACGGCGATCAGCGCGATTCGCTCTCGCTGCTCGATCACGGCTGGATCCAAGCGTACGCCCAGGACAACCAGGAGTCGCTCGATCTGGCGCTCATGGCCTACGCCGTAGCCGAGGATGCGCGCGTGAGCACGCCGTTCATGGTGAACCTCGACGGGTTCGCGCTCACGCACACCTACGAAACGGTCGACGTTCCCGATCAGGCCGCAGCGGACGCGTTCCTGCCGCCGTACGCCACGCAGAACCGCTTCGATTTCGCCAGCCCGCGCAACCTGGGCTATTCTACAGGCCTGGCGTTCAACCGCTCTTACAAGTATTACGCGCACCGCGACATGCTGGCTGCATCTGCGGTTGTGGATGAGGTCGAGGAGCGTTTCGCGCGCGTGTTCGGCCGCCGCTACTCGGGGCCGATCGAGGCGTACCGGTGCGATGACGCCGATTACGCCGTCATCGCGCTCGGGTCGGCGGCGGGGCTCGTGCGCGCCGTGACCGACGAACTGCGCGCAACCGGCGTCAAGGCGGGCGTGCTCCGCATCCGCTACATGCGGCCGTTCCCGTTCGAGCGCATCGCGGCGGCCCTGTCCGGCGTCAAGGCGGTCGGTGTTTTGGAGAAGGACATATCGTTCGGAGCCGAGGGAACGGTGTTCACGAACGTGAATTCCGCGCTGTATCGGGCACGTCTCTCTATTCCCACCTGCGATTTCGTAGGGGGACTGGGCGGCGACGACATCACGGCCGACCAGGTTCGGGGCATATACGGCACGCTCGAGCGCGTCGCAGCCGGCGCGCGCGTGTTACCGGTGACGTTTCTGGGCGTCGAGGACGGAAGCGAGGTGGACCGATGACGGTGAACGCGCGCACCGTTTCCGACGACGAGTTCTTCTTCGGGCACAAGGCCTGTGCGGGGTGCGGCGGATCGCTTGCCGTGCGCGCCGCGCTCAAGGTGCTCGGACCCTCTGCGATAGCGGCGCTGCCGGCGGGGTGCATGAGCGCGGTCGGTTTCAACTTCCCGCAGCTGAGCTTTGCGAACAACGCCATCATCACGCCGTTCGCCGCAACGGCCGCCGTCATCTCGGGCATCGAGGCCGGCCTGCGCGCCCAGGGCGAAAAGCCCGACGACTGCACGGTCGTGGGCATCGCCGGAGACGGCGGCACGGCCGACATCGGCATCCAGGCGCTCTCGGGGGCCATCGACCGCAACGACGATGTGCTCTACATCTGCTACGACAACGAGGCGTACATGAACACGGGCATTCAGAAGAGCTCGCTGACGCCGTTCGGGGCCTCCACGACCACAACGCCGGTAGGTTCGCGGATACAGGGATGCTTGACCAGCAAGAAGAACATGTTCGAAATCGTGGCGGCGCACGGCATCCCCTATGCGGCTACGGCATCGGTCGGCTATCTGAACGATTTCATGGCCAAGGTGGAGCATGCGCGCTCCGTGCGCGGTACGCGCTACCTGCACGTGTTCGCTCCCTGCCCGACCGGATGGGGCCACGGTACCGATACGACCATCGACGTGGCGAAGGAGGCGGTCGACTGCGGTTTGTGGTACCTGGCCGAATACGAGGGCGGGTCGTTCAAGCTGAACCGCAACCCGCGTACGTTCTCGAGCGTTGCGGACTACCTGCGCGCGCAACGGCGCTTCCGTCATCTGTCCGAGGGGGACGTGCAGCGCGTGGTGGCCGAGCGCGATGCGAAGTGGGAGGCCATGCGCACCCGTTGGGGTTCGGCTTAGGTCCGACCGAGGCTCGCCTGAGACCCGGCCGACCGAGGCTCGCCTGGGCGCGCGCACGACCGGAATCGCGTCCTGTCCGGCTGAGAAGCCGAATAATCGCTCTAAAAAGGCAAGAGGCCCCGCTCCCAAGCGGCCTTGGCCGTTCGGAAGCGGGGTTCTCTCGGAGACGGGCCCGTGCATTCGTGCAGTGTCCGAGTCTCCGCGCGAAAGAGGCGCTCTTGCGGCCTTGCGCTCTATCCGCGCGCTTGGCCGCAGCTACTGCAGAAGTTGCCCGTGTTCTTCGTACCGCAGTTCGTGCAGAACCACGAGGCGTCCTCGGGTTTCTTCGTGCCGCACTGCGCGCAGAAATTCCCCGTGTTCGACGTGCCGCACTGCGGGCAGGCCCAGCCGGCGGCTGTGGCAGCTGCGGCCCCTACGGCGGCACCCGCCTGCGGCGCGGCCTGCTGCGGCGCGGCCTGCTGGGGTGCGCCCGCCTGGGGCGCGG
>CAUVMU010000203.1:0-3834 GCA_963552775.1 uncultured Eggerthellaceae bacterium
GCATTTTGGTGATCATGCTGGCTGGCCACGACTTCGTCGAGAACGAGCTGAGCAAGTGGACTCTCAAGCGCACGAGCGGCCTCGCTGACCGAATCGGAATCGATGTCGCGCAGCGAACGACCCGCGAACAGACGGTTCAAGGAGCGCTCCACGCGTTCAAGCTCGTCGGGAGCTACGGACTCGCCAAAGTCGATCGGGCGGTTGAAGACCTGGCCGTCCTTCGTGATGAGAACGACGAGTCCGCGATGCTCGGACAGCGACACGAGCGTGACCTGCTTGACCGCAGCGGCCGCCGCGGCGGGCGCAAGCACGATGGAAAGGCAGTCGGTAAGCTGGGCGAGCGCGCGGGAAGCCTGCTCGAGCAGGGCATCAAGTTCGTTGGCGCTGCCGCGCAGCTGTTCGATCGCGTCACGAACGGCCGCGTCGTCGGAGGCGGGCTGCGACTCGAGCAGGTTGTCCACGAAGGCCCGGTAGCCGAAATCGGTAGGGATGCGTCCCGCCGAGGTGTGCGGCTGCGAAATGTAGCCGTTCTCCTCGAGGTACGACAGCTCGTTGCGCACCGTTGCGGGGCTGACGCCCAAGCGATAGCGCTCCGTCAGTGTGCGCGAACCCACGGGCAGGGCCTGGGCCACGTACTCCTCGATTAAGGCGGCGAGCACGCGCTGCCGTCGGTCCGAGAGCATGGTATCGCCGTCCTTTCCTTCAATCGGTTTGCAGGCATTGCAAAAAAGGGAGTTCCCCTGAAGTGACCATTCTAGCAGCCGCCGCGCCCGAGTGCTGAAAAACGTGCCCGCCGTCTCTGAAACGCACCGAAGCGTTACGCGACCGTCACGCAGCGACGGTGCCGGACTTAGGGTGCCGCGTCGAGCACGCGACCGTACAACTCGTTGCCGCAGAGCCACCCTTGCTCCGTCGGACGCCAGCGGCCTTCCTCGTGAACGACAAGGCCGTTGCGAACGAGGCCTGTGAAGATATCGGGAAGCAGCGGTGCATGCTCGGCGGCCGCGCGCAAGCGCTCGTCGGTGATGCCGCGTGCGAGGCGCATACCGAGCATAAGGTCCTCGGTCTCGTACTGAGCACGGTCGAGGTCGTCGACGACCTGACCATCCTGCACGCGCATGCGCCGCTGCGCGTTCTGGGTCATGGTCGCTGCGCTCTCCCCGAGTCCGAGATACGGCACGCCCGTCCAGTACGCGCTGTTGTGCTTCGATTCGAACCCCGGCTTCGCGTAGCTCGCCACCTCGTAACGCGAGAAACCCGCCTCTGCGAGCAGGCGCGACGCAAACTGCATGTGATCTGCAGCCGTATCGTCATCGGGCTCGGGCATCTCCCCGCGCGTAACGGCCCGGAAAAACGGCGTGCCCGGCTCTACCGTGAGCGGGTACACGCTCACGTGCACGGCACCCGCCGAGACGGCCTCGTCGAGACTGCGCGCGAAGGATTCGCTGCTCTGCCCGGGAATCCCGCACATGAGGTCGATGCTCACGTTCTCGAAGCGCTCGTGGGCGGCTCGCAGGGCGGCACGCGCGTCAGCGGCTGTATGCGCCCGCCCCAACAGCGAAAGCACCTCGTCATCGAAGCTCTGCACGCCGAGGGACAGCCGATTCACGCCGAGCGCCCACACGTCGCGCACGAGGCGCTTTCCCATGCTCTCGGGGTTCGCCTCCATCGTGAACTCCATGCCCTCCCGCGCCAGGTCGACGGAAAGCGACACCATGTAGAGCAGGCTCGACAGACGGGCGAGGCCGACGTGGCTCGGCGTTCCCCCGCCGAGGTAGACCGTCTCGATGTGCGCGAGCTCCCCCTCGTTCGCCTTACGGCGGACCTGCAACGCGAGGTCTTCCACGTACGCGTCGATGCGCGGATCGCTTGCAGGAAGGGCGCGCGTATGGAAGTCGCAGTACGCGCAGCGTTTCACGCAAAAGGGAAGGTGCAGGTAGAGGGCACGATACAGATCGTGGGGCACGTTAGGTCCCCTCTTCGATACCGAGCGCGCCCGTTGCCGTCGGCACGGCGCGCGCGGAGCGAGCAAGCGAGCGGTTTCGACGAAGAGCGGCTTTTTCGACGTCCGAAACGTCGGGCACCGAAGCGCAGCGCTCGAGCAGTTCGTCGAACACGGTCTCGAAGTCGGCCAGAGTCGTGCAGTGGTTGAAACGGCCGCGCGCGCTCGCCGCGCCGGGCAGGCCCGCGACGTACCACATGGCATGTTTGCGCATGCGCACGATGGAAGGCCCGGAACGCTCGGCGAGCAGACGCGCGTGACGGCGGGCGGTTTCGACGCGCAGCGCCGTTGAGGGAGCACTCGGCTCCGCCTCACCCGCAAGCGCAGCTTTGACCTGCGAGAACACCCAGGGATTCCCCTCGGCTGCGCGGGCGATCATGACGGCGTCGCACCCCGTCGCCGCGATGAGCGCGCGCGCATCGCCCCCGCACGCCACGTCCCCGTTGCCCACGACCGGAACGGAAACCGCCCGCTTGACGCGCGCGATGGCGTCCCAGTCGGCCCGCCCGCGATAGAGCTGCGCGGCAAAGCGGCCGTGAACGGTCAGGGCCGCAGCGCCAGCCTGCTCAAGAGCGCGGGCGAAGTCGACGCAGGTCTCCTCGCCGAGCGCCCAGCCGCGTCTGAACTTAACCGTGACGGGGTGCTCGGCGGCCGCATTGACGGCCGACACGATGGAGGCGGCCAGCTTAGGGTCTTTCATGAGGGCCGACCCGTCGCCCTTCGAGACGATTTTGCGCGCCGGGCAGCCCATGTTGATGTCGAGGTAGGCAAGCCCCTCCCCCAGTTCGTCCTCGATCCAGGCGGCCTGCCGCGCCATGGTCGCGGGGTCGTGGCCGAACAGTTGAACGGCCACGAAATCCTCATCGGGCCCCAAATCGAGCAGCCCGCGCGTCTTCTCGTTCGCGTAAGAGAGCCCCTGGGCCGACACCATTTCGGTGAAGGCGAGGTCGGCGCCCTGCTCGCGTGCCATGAACCTGAACACTTTGTCGCTTACGCCCGCCATCGGCGCAAGCAGTACGGGCCGTGCAGCGAAGAACCGGTTGAAATCGAAGCCCATGAGACCCGCCGCCCCGCTACCCGGCCAATGCGCCGAGCAGGAGCGCGCCGAACACGACCAGGGCGACGAGCAGCACGAGCGCGAGGATGCAACCGATGCCGAGCGCTGCACCGTTCGGACCCCTTGCAGCATCGCGAGCTGCCTTTGCCTCGTCGAAGGGGTCGTCTATCCAATTGTACCCGTCGTCGGAACGTCCCATTGAAACCCCCGTGACATCTAGTCGTTGACTTTCAGGATGGCCATGAAAGCCTCCTGGGGAACCTCGACGCTACCGATGCTCTTCATGCGCTTCTTGCCTTCCTTCTGCTTCTCGAGCAGCTTGCGCTTGCGGCTGATATCGCCGCCGTAGCACTTGGCGAGCACGTCCTTGCGCTTGGCCTTCACCGTCTCGCGCGCGAGCACGCGCCCACCGACGGCCGCCTGGATGGGCACTTCGAACATATGGCGCGGGATGATGCCCTTAAGCTTTTCGGTGAGCACACGTCCCCGATTGTAAGCCTTGTCCTTGTGGATGATGAACGACAGGGCGTCGATGGGCTTGCCGGCGAGCAGGATGTCGAGCTTCACGAGCTTGCTCTCCTTGTAGCCGTCGAACTCGTAGTCGAGCGAGGCGTAGCCTTTCGTATTCGACTTCAGCCGGTCGAAATAGTCGAGAATGAGCTCTGAGAGCGGCATCTCCCAAATAAGCTCGACCGTCGTTGCGGACAGATAGTTCATCGTCACGAAATTGCCTCGGCGCGCGACGGTGAGGTCCATGACGGCCCCAACGTAGTCG
>CAUVMU010000204.1:0-3816 GCA_963552775.1 uncultured Eggerthellaceae bacterium
CCGCTTGTACTGAAGGTAGCGAGCCGCTTGCCACATCTAAATCCCCATCTAAATATAACTAGTAAGAAATAAGATTAAATAATATTTTACAAATCACCTTTGTAAATCTATGCTAACTGCGCAACGATTCGATAACCACGAAAAGCCTGAGCACCCCGACTACGTCCGCGGTCTTCCCTTCCGCAGTTGTTTTTCGGGGCGTTCGGATTGTGTGCGCTGATGGGAGCGCATGTTTGTCGCTACTTCGTCGTTGCAGCGTATAAGGATGGCCGCAAGGCCCGTGAGGGAAGGATGACATGAGTAAGCGACATTCGGTCGTGCCTGTGTTGCTGAGCGTTTCGCTCGTCGCGGGGTTGAATCCCGTAGCGGCGTACGCCGTTCCCGCTGCTGACGATGCTCCGTCGGCCGGCATTGGGACAGCGACACTCGATTCTACGGAATCGACAGGAGAGACGGGGCATGATCAATCTTTCGATACCAGCTCCGAACTGGAGAAATCATTCGCCGCTCAACTTGAAGAGCAGCAGGCCGCCGCAGATGCCGGCGACGCCGCCAGTGCGCAGGCCGCCGCAGACGCCGCTGCCGCGCAAGACCAGCGGCAACCCGACGCCGCGCAAAACGCCGCAGGCGGGCCTTCGAATCTGATCGCATCCTACGACGATGACGAAATGGTCACCGTCATCGTGCAGCTGAAGGAAGAGGAGCGCTCGTCGGGCTTCAGCCTTTTCGGCTTCAACGTGTCGGGCGACTACGGTCGCGAGAACGTGAAGAAGCAGATAACGAACTTGATCAACGGCCGTGAGGCCGACGATGCGGGCATCCCGTTCCCGTTCTCGCTGCTCTCGTCGCAGCCGCGAGAAGATGAAGCCGCACTCGAGGTCGTAGACGACTACGACACGGTGCTCACGGGTTTCGCGGTGCGCGTTCCCTACAAGCACGTCGAGGCCATCAAAGGGCTTGCGGGCGTGAAGAACGCCTTCGTCGAGCATGTGTACCAGGTGCCGACCGACCAGGGCTCAACGTCGCTCACCGCGCTTGCGGGGACGTTCAAGAATTCGAACACCCTCGAGATGGTCGGCGCCGATAGCGCTGCGTTCACCGGCGAGGGTATCTCGGTCGCCATCATCGACAGCGGCGTCGCAACGGCGCACGAAGCTTTCTCCGGCACGCTCGACCCCGCGAAGGTCGCGCTGAGCGAATCGAAAGTTTCCCTTGTGCAGAACCTGCACGGGAAGAACTATACGCGCGTCAGCGACAAGATTCCGTTCGCCTACGACTACGGTGACGGTGACAACGAGGTCACGCCGCCCACGTCGGTCAACGAGCACGGTACGCATGTGGCGGGCATCGCGGCGGCCAACGGCGGAAGCGAAATCCGCGGCATCGCTCCCGACGCCCAGATCGTGGCCATGAAGGTCTCGAAAGACTACGTGGGCAGCATCTACGACTCGGCTATTCTCGCCGCGCTCGAAGACGCCGTGAAGCTCGACGTCGACGTCATCAACATGTCGCTCGGGTCTGACGCGGGTTTTCCGCAGGATTCCGACAAGACGTACGCCGACGTCTACGATTCGGTCGAGGAGCACGGCATCCTGCTCAACGTCGCTGCAGGCAATTCCGACTCGGCTGCGGCGAGCAACAACTCGGGCAAGGGCCTTGCGTACGTGACCGATCCGGACGACTCCATCGTCTCGGCGCCGTCGACTTACGACGCGTCGCTGTCGGTTGCGAGCGTGAACGCGCTCTCGACGACCCCGTATCTGACGCTTCCCGACGGAGCGAAGCTGTTCTACCAGCCCTCCTCTGTGGAAAGCCCCTCGTTCGCTTCGCTGGCGCGCACGGTAGGCGTCTACGACGCGGGCTTCGGCCACGCGGCGGAGTACGCCCAGGACACCAACAGCAAAGAGGAGCTCGCATCGGGCAAAATCGCGCTTATCCAGCGCGGCAGCGACCAGGCCACCGAGCAGTTCACGTTCCAGGACAAGGTGAAGGTAGCGGCCGACCACGGCGCAGTCGGCGTCATCGTGTACAACAACGTGCCGTCCGAGAAGTCGCTCTCCACGATGAACATTACCGAGGACCGCATCCCCGCCGTGTTCGTCTCGCACGAAGACGGCCTGAAGATCAAGGATGCGGCCGCGACGGGCGTGACGGTCAACGAGGGGATGAAGGAGCCCCAGACCGAGCTCGTCATGTCCGACTTCTCCTCGGTCGGCGTATCGTCGGATATGGAGCTCAAGCCCGAGATCACGGCGGTCGGCGGCAACGTCTACTCGTCGGTTCTGAACAACGGCTACTCGTACATGTCGGGAACCTCCATGGCAACGCCCCAGATGGCGGGCCTTTCTGCTGCGGTTTCCCAGTACGTGCGCGCAAAGAACTCCGGACTCTCGAAAACCCAGGCCTATGATGTAACCGAAGCCCTGCTCATGAGCACGGCGACGCCCATCAAGGACGCGGAGAGCTACTACTCGCCGCGCAAGCAGGGTGCGGGCTTGGCCAACCTCACGGCGGCCACGACCTCCCCGGCGTACCTGACGGTTGTCGGCACCGACGCCGCCACCCCGAAGGCGAGCATGAAGGACAGCGTTGCAGGCGAATGGTCCTTCACGTTCACGGTGCACAACATGACCGACAAACCGCTCTCCTACACGCTTGATACGGCCGCGCTTTCGGCCGACATCGAGGGCGGGTACTTCCTCAAGCATTCGACGAACTATGCCGGCAAGGGCATCGACGTGACGTACAGCGTCGCGAACAACACGGTGAACGTCGACGCGAACGGCGCGGCCGACGTAACGGTTACCGTCAAGGCGAACGACACGTTCAAAAGCGCCGTCGCTGACGCGGTGAACGGCACGTTCGTCGACGGTTTCGTCATGCTGAAAGCGTCCGAGGGCGGCGTGAACCTCTCTGTGCCCTATGTGGGATTCTACGGCGACTGGAGTCGCCCGCCGCTCTTCGACAGCTTCGCCGGCGACATCGAGCGTCCCGTCCACATTCGCGGCACGTACGCCTACAGCGTGGCTAACGAGAACCAGCTCGGTCAGAACCCGCTGCAGGCCAGCAAAACCGCTACGGGCAACCGTGACCTGTACACCATCGCCCCGTACAGCTTCAACGGCATCTATTCCAAGATGAACACGGCCACGGGTCTTCTGCGCAACGTGGGCAAACTCGTGTACACGTTCTCCCCGAAAGACGATCCGGGCACCGTAGTGAAGACGTACTCCTATGAGAACGTGATGAAGTCGTACCTGGTCCCGAGCGCGGGTATCGTCTCCTACGCCGAGGCGTTCCTCTCCGAGCCGCCGACGTTCGACGGTACGGGCCCGGACGGCAAGGTGCTCAAGGCAGGTTACTACACCGAGAAAATCGAGGGTTGGGCGGTTGACGGCGACGATGTGGCCGACGGCTCCATCGAGCTGACCGTCTACGTCGACACCGACAAACCCACGGTCGAGAAATACGAGATCGTCGAGGAACAGGACTGATACGGCAACGCCACCAAGAAGATCAAGGTGACGGTATCCGATGCGGGCAAGATCGCCGGCATGCAGCTGGCCACGACGAACGGCTTCGCCGCCACGGGCGTGACGGTGCAGTCCGAGCCGGTGGAAAGCGGCGAAGAGGGCATCAGCAAAGCCGTCTTCACGTTCGACTACAACGACGTCGTATCCACGCTGGCGAAGGACCCTACGTCGAATCAGAACCTCGTGCGCGCGCACGTGTACGACTACGGCTTGAATTTCACTGAGTCCGATGTCATCCTGCAGGATGCCTATCCCGATTCCGTGAAGCTCGATACGGACACCG
>CAUVMU010000205.1:0-3813 GCA_963552775.1 uncultured Eggerthellaceae bacterium
AATGCTTTTATCGCATTACCTATAAGATCGACGAGAGCAAGGGCATCGACGAGTGGGCCGACATCGTGGCGGCCACGTTCGACGAGTCCGTTGCGGCCCACGAGATCGCCGACGTCGAGATCGGCAGCTTCTTGTCCGGCGGCATCGATTCGTCGCTCGCCGCGTATGCGATGGGACAGCATGCCGACGATGTGAAAACGTTCTCCGTAGGCTACGATATCGGTTGTGAGGAGAAGCTTGCCCAGATCGCCGAGCAGTCCGATTTCGAGATCAAGCTCGACGAGCTGGCGGATTCGCGCAGCTTCGCCGTCTGGGCGCACCTACCGAACTTCGAGACGCGCGTGTCGGCCGAGGAGTTCCTCGACATCGTGCCCGCCGAGCAGTACCACATGGACGAGCCGCTCGGCGCGCCGAGCGCCATCCCGCTGTACTTCGTGTCGCAGCTTGCGCAGAAGCAGGTCAAGGTCGTGCAATCGGGGGAGGGTGCCGACGAGCTCTTCGGCGGCTATTGGATCTACCACGACCAGTTCGAGTTCGAGAAGTACTTCCGCGTCCCGCGCCCTCTGCGCGCGGCGGCCGGAGCGATTGCCGAGAAGCTGCCGCCGTTCCATGGGCGCCGTTTCGCCATGCGTGGCGCGGGCGGTCCGGAGCGCTCCTACCAGCGCGCATCTATGAACTACATGTGGGACGAAATTCCCAACGTCCTCAAGGATTACGAGGGGCCGTGCAAGCCGTGGGAGTGGTGCAAGCCCCATTTCGACGCCGCGCGCGAGCAGGATATCGACGTCATCACGCAGACCCAGTACGTCGACATGGTCAGCTACATGCCGTTCGACATTTGCCTGAAAGCCGACAAGATGTCCATGGCGCACTCGCTCGAGCTGCGCGTCCCCTTCCTCGACAAGAAGGTGCTCGACGTGGCGTTGCAGCTTCCTACCCGCTGCCGCGTCGACGATGTGCACTCGAAGTACGCCCTGCGCGTCGCGGCGAGCAGGCTCGGCTTCCAGAAGAAGGTCGCCAACATGCCCAAGCAACCGTTCATCACGCCGCTCACGGTATGGTTGCAGACCGATCTGTTCTACGACCGTATCAAGGAGGCGTTCACGAGCGAGGCGGCGCAGGAGTTCTTCAACGTGGATTACCTGGTGCGCATGCTCGACGACCACAAGAGCGCCGATTTCTCCACGGTCGAGGGGCGCGGCAAGCTCAAGATGATGCGCATCTGGAACATCTACTGCTTCCTGTGCTGGTACGAGGTGTTCTTCGGCGCCTCTTCAGCCAAGCTCGCGCCGAGAACGCAGGTTGCCTAGCGGGTGATGCGCGCCGCGTCGGCGCCTCGTCGGCCAAGCTCGCGCCGAGAACGCAGGTTGCATAGCGGAGGTTCGCAGGCGTGCACAGCCGAGGGGGTTCGCCGAGGCGGTTTCGCCGTTTGCACCCTTCGTCGGGGCTCAATACGCCCTTTTACACCGTGCCGAGGGGAAACGCCAGCGTAAAGCGCTTCGTCTTCAAAATATGTAATTCAAACGTAATACAAAATTCAGAGCGCTTTTCTTGAGCGACAATCTGTATTTTTTGACCGCTCTTTCAAGAGTCGGCAATTATCGTTTTAGTTCCTTAAAAATCTGCTGATACAAGCCGATAATGACTCTATTTATACTCAATAAAAAATAATAAAGTTCCTTGACAAGCGTACTGAGCGGGTCGTACAGTCACATTAGTTCGGATGAAGAAAATATGAATTACTGCGGACCATCGACTTCTGCCTCCGTATTCGCGGTGGATGGTTCCGACCGACAGCGCAGCGCTTCGCGTCGAGCGCGCCCGCATGTTGCAGGCGCCTTTCGACGCTCGGGGGATCGGCTCTGCGCCTTCTTCGCTCCACTTATTCTGCTTATCTGTGTTCTTCGCCTGGCGAGGGCGAGGTGCAGGTATATCGAAGCTCATGACGGTCGAATAATTCAGGGGGTAATTATGAGCGTGAGCAAATTCGTTCTTGCGGATCCAAACGTGTGCATCGGCTGCCAAACTTGTATGGCGGCCTGTCTCTCGAAGCACCGGCGTCCCGGCGATATCGGTCGTCCCCGCCTCAACCTGGTGACGACGTTGCGCGTGTCGGCTCCCATCGCCTGCCATCATTGCGACAACGCGCCCTGTGCGAATGTATGCCCGGTCGGCGCGCTGTATTTCGACGACGGCCGCGTAGCTATTCGCCAGGATCGCTGCATCGGCTGCTTCAACTGCGAGATGGCCTGTCCGTTCGGAGCTATCGACATCGTGGGCAAGAACGAGACGCGTTCTCTGGAGGACCTGCGTTTCGCGAACAAGCCCTTCCCGGTCAAATGCGATCTGTGCTACGACCGCGCCGGGGGCCCGGCCTGCGTCGAGGCATGTCCGACCAAGGGGTTGCGCCTGGTCGACGCCGATTATCGGGATGAAGCCATGCGCGCGAAGCGCCGCGCCTCCGCTCTCTCCGAAGTGGGCGTCTCCGCTTTGGAACTCAACGTCGCATTGGTTTAAGCGAGAGGGAGAGAACTCATGGAAAAGCATTACGTTGTATGCCCGTACTGCGGTGCCGGTTGCAAGTACAACCTTCTTGTTGAAAACGGCCAGGTCGTCGGTACGGAGCCGCTTGACGGTATCACGAACCAAGGCGAGCTGTGCCTGAAGGGCATGTGCGGCTACGATTTCATCAACGATACGAAGATCTTGGTCCCCCGTATCTTGCATCCGCTGATCAGGCGGGAGAAGGGCGCGGCGTTCGAGCGTGTGAGCTGGGACGAAGCTCTTGACTTCACCGCCCGTCGCCTGAGCGAGATCAAGAAGCAGTACGGTCCGGACTCCATCATGCTCACGGGCTCGTCGCGAGGACCGGGCAACGAGGCGAATTTCGTTATGCAGAAGCTCACGCGCGCCTGCATCGGTACGAACAACATCGACAACTGCGCCCGCACCTGCCACGGTCCGTCGGTCATCGGGCTGATCGATACGCTCGGGTCGGGCGCTATGAGCGTTTCCATCCCCGAGATGGAGGAGGCCGACTGCATATTCCTGTTCGGCTATAACCCAAGCGCCTCGCACCCCATTGTGGCGCGGCGCATCGTGAAAGCTAAGGAGCGCGGTGCAAAAATCATCGTAGCCGACCCGCGCGCAATCGAAACCTCCCGCATCGCCGATATCTACCTGCCCATCAAAAACGGCTGCAACGTGGCCTTCCTGAACGCCTTCGCCAACGTGATCGTGAGCGAGAACCTCGTCGACCGCGCGTTCGTTGAGGAGCATACGACCGGGTTCGACGAGTGGTGGAAGGTCATCGAGAAGTACACGCCCGAGTACGTGCAGGACATCACCGGGGTCGATCCCGATATGATGCGCCAGGCCGCCCGTATGTACGCGACGGCCGATACCTCCATTATCGGCTGGGGTATGGGTGTGACGCAGCAGGTCCAGGGCGTGAAGGCCGTTCATACCATCGCCGCCATCGCCTGCATTACGCACCAGATCGGCCGCAAGCACGCAGGCGTCGCTCCCGTCCGCGGCCAGAACAACGTGCAGGGGAGCTGCGACATGGGCATGTGGCCCGATCTGTTCCCCGGCTATCAGCGCGTCGGCAATCCCGAGGTGCACGAGAAATTCGAGAAGGCCTGGGGTCTCGAGCCGGGCTTCTTGAGCACGGAGTCCGGGTTCAAGCTGACCGATTTGCCGCATGGGGTGAAGGAGGGCAAGATTCGCGCGTTCTACAATTTCGGAGAGGACCCGCTGCAGACCGAACCCGATTCCACCGATATGCGCGAGACGCTCGAGAACCTCGACTTT
>CAUVMU010000206.1:0-3796 GCA_963552775.1 uncultured Eggerthellaceae bacterium
GGGGATTGCGCTGCCGAGAGCGTAGAGCGCCCAGTAGACGGCGTACCCGATTCCGTTCCTCACGGGCGAGCGGTAGGTGTCCTGTCCGACCATGGCTGCCTCGCAGATGACGCCCACAGCGACCATGACCGCCAGGAACCAGGCGGAGCCGAATGCCGCCATCATGAGGCCGGCGAGAAGCGCGGTCACGAGGTACACGCCCGTCTTCGCGACGCGGTTCGACATAACGACGAAGAGCGGCGCGCAGAACAGGGCCATGACCCCGACATATGCCAGGTAATTGAATGCGGGCGTGGCCAGCACCGTGATCAACATCTTCACGACCACCATGATTATGAGGATTGCGACGTTGAAGATAACGAGCGTGATCACGTCCTTCATCGTGAGCCGCTTGGACTCTCCGCTTTCGATTACCTGATGGTCTCCCATCGATTGCTCCTTTCGCTCAGAACGGTGCTATCCTATAAGTTAAGTTGAACTTACTGTTTAAATCTAACCCTGTTCGATCGCTTGTTGGCCAATAGAGGATGCATCGACAACGAAACGGACGAAATGACAAGGACTATGATGGCCCTCTCGCGTTCCCTTGACAGATTCTATGTTCCCCAGTTCGAGCAACTGGGGGCGGTGCGAGTAAAAAGCTCAGGTCGAGGTCTGTTTGCTCGTGTCCTGAACAACGCGTGTTCCGGATATCTGCTCGCTTTCGAAGTGAGCCCGAGCTGCATTCTCGCTATTCATGAAATAGATGTTAGAGAACGGCTGTTGATACAGGAGGACCTTCCTGAGCATGTATGCCTCTGCAGTTGCTCTCGGGATTCTCTGGTGGGGGTTCCAGAGCATGCGAGAGGCAGAAGGAACGAGAATTCCTCCATCGCTTACGTGCAGGCCGAGGGGTGCTTCACGATGCCCATGAACCCTGGCGAGCGATTTAGAAGCACCTCCCTATGTTTTCTGCCCGGGTACTTCGATGAAATCGAGCGACGATTCCCGGACGATTTCAAGGGATTGGGCGAGAAAATGATGGCGCATGAGCCCATATCTTCCGATGTCCGGCTCGATCGGATTCTGAACAGCGTGACTGCAGCGAGTCTGCTCAAGCCCGGGGCCCTGCCGAGTCTGGAGGCGAAGATTCTCGAGGCGACATGCTGTCTGAACGAAGCTCTAACGGAAGGTTGCGGTACGACTGGGGACGCGAACGGCGCGCGCGCTCCGATGACGGTTTTCGACATCATGCGAGTGGTCGAACTTTCCATGCCGGACCCGCCTACGCTCGAACAGCTTTGCGCGATCGCCCGCATGGGGCACACGACTTTGAGCAAAATGTTCAAGTTCGAGACGGGAATGTCGTTGGGCGAGTATGTACGCAACATGAGGATGAGCGCCGCGAAGGAGCTGCTTGTCGATACGGGTTTGAGCACCAGGGAGATAGGCGAGATGGTCGGCTACGGGGACGCCGCCAGCTTCACCAAGGCGTTCAAGCGCTGCGTCGGCGTGACGCCCGGTAGATATCGAGAGGCGAACGCCCTCTGAAGGAAAATCGTGCCGGTTGCTCGTGAGCGCGAGGCGTCTTCTCGGTTGGCTCGTTCGGGTCGGGCCCCGATCGGTCTAGAGGCTATCCGGCGTAAGCCCCCTCAAGCTTGAATTCACTCATCATGGCAGAATGTCGCGAAGCCTTCAGTTTCACGCTCGACGACCTCCTCTTCTTCGGGGGCTTCCCGGGCGCCGCGCGCCTGGTCGGCGACGAGAGGCGCTGGCGGGCGTACATGCGCGACTCGATCATCGAACCGACGATATCCAACGATGTCCTCGAGCAGGAGGACGTCCGCAAACCTGCGCTCATGCGGGCGCTCTTCGAGCTGGGCGCGCGCTTTTCGGGCCAGGAGCTCTCCTACAACAAGATGGTCGGCCAGCTGCAGGATGCGGGTAACACGACAACGCTGGCCCACTACCTCGCCCTGCTTGACAAGGCGGGCGTGCTGCGCGGTCTGGAAAAGCGCCGCCCGAAAGCGCTCGAACGCAAAAAATCCTCGCCCAGGCTCATGGTCTACGACACGGCGCTCATGACGGCGGCGTCCGGACGTGCGAAGGAGCTGCTTTTAGGGGATTTTGAACTACGCGGTCATCTCGTGGAGAGCGCCGTCGGGGCCCGGCTGCTCGCGTTGGGACCGGACCTCGGCTTTGACGTGCAGTGGTGGCGCGAGGGCAACAACGAGGTCGGCTTCGTCCTCGAAGGCGAGGGCAAGCTGGCAGCGGTCGAGGTGAAGAGCGGGCGTACGAAGTCCCAAGGCGGCATGGCCGCGTTCCTGCGCGAATATCCCGAGGCAACGCGCATCATCGTCGGCGGCGGTGCCGCAGGCGCCTTTACCGTCGAGGATTTCCTCCTCGGCAATGTTACGTTGCCCTGGTCGTGATGCGGATGACGGCAGGGGATTCATACGGGAATATACGTGGGATAAAGGTCGAGGCGGCCCATCCCCCCGACGGGCGGTTTGCGCCCCTTCACGCTCTTTCAAGCTACCAGGCTCTCCAATGCTTCAGGTACAAACCCGTCCCCGTTTCCCGTCGGTAGTTTTATCACGAAGGGACCAAGCGGGCTGAGCGCCCGCTGCTGCCCCAGTATAATGAAGGGCGGCGCGCTCGCTTCGTGAGGACGACGGGGCTCGCGCGGGCCCCTCGAGGGAAGCGCTTACCCGCGCACGGGTTCCGGACGCCCGCTGTGCGCGGCAGAGCGCCCGCGCACGGATTCTGGAGGCGCTGTGCGCGGCAGAGCGCCCGCGCACGGGTCCTGGAGGCGCGCAGGACGGCGCTTGAGCACGGCATCGGACGGTTAAGGAAGGCATCCGCATGGTTTCGCGAATCTACGTGGAAAAAAAGCCCGGCTTCGACGTTGAGGCCCAGCAGCTGGCCCATGAGCTGCGCACCATTCTGGGCATCGAGGCTCTCACCGGCTTGCGCTTGGTCAACCGCTACGATGCGGAGGGCATAGCTCCCGACCTGTTCGACAGCTGCGTTCCCACCGTGTTCAGCGAGCCGCAGTCCGATATCGCGACGCGCGCCCTTCCTGAAGCTGCCGGCGCCACCGTGCTCGCCGTGGAACCGCTGCCCGGCCAGTTCGATCAACGTGCCGAGAGCGCGAGCGAGTGCGTTCAGCTCATCAGCCAAGGTGAGCGTCCCGTCGTGCGCACCGCGAAGGTGTATCTGCTCGAGGGGGCTCTTTCCGACGCCGATATCGAAGCCGTGAAGCGCTACGTCATCAACCCCGTCGAAGCGCGCGAAGCTTCGCTTGAGGAGCGCGCAACGTTGGCGCTCGAACAGCCTGATCCTGAGAATGTCGAGGTCGTGAGTGGCTTCTGCGAGCTTGACGAAACCGCCCTCGCCGCGTTCGTTTCCGCGCGCGGGCTTGCCATGGACCTGGCGGACGCGAAGTTGTGCCAGTCGTACTTCGCCGACGAGCAGCGCGACCCCACGATCACCGAGATCAAGATGATCGATACGTACTGGTCGGACCACTGCCGCCACACGACGTTCGGTACCGAGCTCGTAGAGGTCGAGATCGAGGACGACCTGGTGCGCATCGCGTTCGAGCGCTATCTGGAGCTGCGCCACGAACTGGGGCGCGACGAGAAACCCCGCTGTCTCATGGATCTGGGGACCATCGGCGCGCGCTATTTGAAGGCGACCGGCGTGCTCAAGAACCTCGACGAATCGGACGAGATCAACGCCTGCACCGTGAAAGTGAAGGTCGACGTCGACGGGGCCGATGAGGATTGGCTGTTCCTGTTCAAGAACGAGACGC
>CAUVMU010000207.1:0-3784 GCA_963552775.1 uncultured Eggerthellaceae bacterium
ACTCGTCAGTCTCATACTCAACTGCTTTTCAAGCACGGTACCGCTGACTTCACTCACTAGGAGGGTTTGATGAATAAAGAGTTTACTATCTCAGAGGTCATCGACTCGTTCGGGGTCAATGCGCACACCTGGATCATGTTCGCAATCCTCGGTTTCGCCATGATTTTCGACGGTTACGACTTCATGATTGTCAACTCGACCAATCTTTTCGTTGCCCACACGTTCTGGCCCGACAACCCGAATCCCGGCGCGCTCATGGGCTCGCTCACCACATGGGGCCTGCTCGGCATGGTGCTCGGAGGCGCCTTCGGAGGCATCCTCTCCGACAAGATCGGCCGCAAGCGCACGCTCATCCTGGCCGTTATGTTCTACGGCTTCTTCACCCTGCCGCAGGCGTTCGCAAACGACCTGGCCTTCTTTGCGGCGTTCCGCCTCATCGCGGGTTTCGGCGTGGGTTCCTGCATTCCTATCGTCACCACGGTGTTCTCTGAGAGCATGCCCTCCAAGAACCGCGGCGTCTTCGTGACGTTCGGCATGGCCTTCATGGTCGTCGGCTGGGTTGTCGCCGGTCTCGTGGCCAATCCGATCTGCAACGCGGCAACCCCGCTGCTCGGCGACTTCACGAACCAGATTACCTACATCACCGCCGAGGGCGCGACGGAGACCATGTACGCCAACTGGCGCCTGTGCTACCTTATCGGCGGCATCCCGCTGGTCTACGGCATCATCTTGATCTTCGTTATGCATGAGACCCCGCACTGGTTCGCCAACGCCGGTCGTAAGGAAGAGGCCGTCGCTCGCCTCGCCCAGCTCGAGAAGAGCGTCACCGGCAAGGTCACCGACCGCGACCCCAACTTGCTCGTCGTGCCGCCGAAACCGGCGAAGACCAGCCCCAACGTTCTGTTCTCGAACAAGTTCATCCTGGCCACCTGCGCCATCTGGTCCACGTACTTCATCGGACAGTTCTGCGTGTACGGCATGAACGCCTGGCTGCCCACCTGGTTCAAGGGCATCGGCTACACCCCCTCCGAGGCCGTGGCGCTTCAGACGTGGAACAACGTCGCAGCCATCGTCTCCAACATCACCGTCGGCTTCGTGTCCGACAAGATCGGCCGCAAGCGCAACCTCATGTTCGCCTGGGGCTTTTGCATCGTGGCCATCGTGCTCTGCTCCGTGTTCGTGGCGCCGGGCAACTTCGGCCTCTGCATCGCGCTCATGCTGCTGTTCGGCTTCGCTCTGAACTACGCCATCACGGCCATTCAGCCGCTCATGCCGGAAAGCTACCCGACCGCCATCCGCAACACCGGCGTATCGTGGTGCCAGGCGTTCGCCCGTTTCGGCGGATCGGCCTCCTCCATCGTGCTCGGCGGTATCGCCACTATGGCTTTCTTCCAGGTCAACGGCGCGACGAACTGGTCCATGGTCGTTCTGGTGCTCATTATCCCGTTCGCCCTCGGTCTTGTCTGCACCCAGGTCTTCGTGCAGAAGGAAACGAGCGGCAAGTCCATGGACGAACTGGTCATGGAAGACTAGCGTCGTTCGATTCGATTGCTCAAGGATTAGGAGGATAGCATGGAATCCCAGGATACCGGCAAGGTCCCGTTCATGATCATGATCGCGATCATCGCGTTTTTGTTCGTCGTCTGCATCGTTTGCCCGCTCGCTGTTCCCGGTTGGTCGAAGCAGCCCTACGCCCTGCCGCTCATGGCAATCGGCCTGCTGCTCCCGTTCGTCCACTTCTTCGTCTTCGGCGGCGCTCAGATCGGCCGCAACAAGAAGAAGTAAGACCGCAGCGCAAGCGAACGCCCCCGACAAGGGCTTAGACGCAAAACCGCGCCGCACAATGTGAGCCGCACCCCCGAATCTCAGACTTTCTTTTCCCTGTCCAAGATTTGGGGTGCGGTTCATTTCCATTCGCCCCGTCCAAGAACCGGGGCGCAGTTCGATTGCGGGGCGGTTTTTTCATGTTCGGGAAGCAAAATCGCATCGAACGAAAGCCGTACGAGCGTCGGCCTGCCGTAGCGCCTATGCTTCGCGCTCGAGCTCCTCGTAGCTCGTCCCCTTGTTCGTGAACAAAAAGCCGCGAACCTTGTCGAGCATCGAGGGGCTTTCCTTCTTCTCACCCTCGCTCAAACCCCGGTACTCCTCCTTGATGCCCATGGCGATGACCGCTGTGCAGGCGATGCGCAGCTTGGCCACGTCGGACACCTTGATCTCGTAGCACGAGCCCTTGTCCTTGAAATCGAGGGCGCGCACGTGCACGTCCTTCTTATCCCCGTCGTACACGAAGTCGAGCGGCGGATCGCTCAGCGAACCCTCGACATCCCAAAGCATGCCCTCGACCGAATAATGCTCGAAGATGCGCAGCGTGCGGAGCACGTACTCGTAGCGCTCCATGCGGATCGTGTACGCAAGCGCCGAGCGATCGGGCTTGATAGCGCCTATCTCGCCGCCCAGACGCCCCATAAGGGCCACTTTATCGCCTTCGGCCTTCCAGGGCCCGCGCACGCTCATGAAGAGGTCCCCGTCGGCGTACCACACGTCAAAATCCTCGTGACGCGCCAGGGCGTCGCACCTGAAATACACCTTGTTGTTCTTCAAAGAGCCTCCTCGCGAGCAGATTCGCATACCTCATCGATTATAGGGGCTTTTGCGGCCGATTTCGATAGTCGGCCATATCTTCGTAGACATCTCGCTCACGAAGGCGATAACCGAACCAACTTCGAACTCGGCTTTCGAGATAGAGCACCCAACGCGCAAGCGAGCGCTCCGCACCTCTTCCGCCCCCACCCCCGCCGGCATTTGAGCGCGCCGAACGAGGCTGCAGGCGCCGTCGCAACGCCCCTGCGGCGTTTGCAGGCACTCCGCCCTTCGTCTACAGCATCTCGATGAACGCCGCCAGGCGCGTCTCAAGCTGGCCCGAGTCAGCGGTCGCGTAATCGGTTTCCAGCTTGAGGTAGGGCACGTCGCATTCCTCCATGGCGCGCTGCATGAGGGCGGACTCCACGTTGAACGTATGGCAGGCGGTGAGCACGCAGTCGACGATGCCGTCGACCCGGTACTTCTCGACCAGGGTCGCTGTGTTCTCCATGCGGCCCGCGTTCGGCGTCATGACCGAGCAGCTTATTGACAGGTAGCGCTCGGCGATGGCGCGCAGTATGTCGTCTGCGCCTTCGTCCACGAGCATGCGGTTCGTGCGCTCCCCCATGCAATCGTCGAGGCACACGACCACGCCCCCGTTCGCTTCGATCACGCGCCCTACCTTGTTCACCAAACCGCCCGTCGGGCAGCCGGTGAGCATGATGCGCTTGGCATCGGAGGAGACAGGGAAATCCCCGCGCGCATGCTGCGCCCGACACTTCTCGACCATTCCCTCGATGCGCGCGGCGTACTCGTCGGAGTCGAAGCTGAACGTGCCCGAGAGCAGCGTGCTCATCAGTTCCACGCCGCCTAAGGCGGGCGGAGCGAGCGTCTGCAGCTCGTACAGGTCGCAGAGCGCCCGACGGAGCCGGTTGCGACGGCGCGCGGCGAGGCGCAGATCCTCGTCGGTTATCCTCACCCCGAAGCGCTCCTCCAGAACGTCTTTGAACAGCTCGAGCTCTTCGCGCCAGGCGTCGAGCGCCCAAAAGCGGCCCTGCCCCTGCGGTAGATGGAGCACGTGGACGTCCTTCAGGTCGCCCAAAAGCTCGTACATTTTCTTCTTGCCGTCGCAGGTGGTCTCACCGATGATGAGGTCCGCGAAATACGTGAACGGGCATTTCTCGGAGACCGCGAACCCGTAGGT
>CAUVMU010000208.1:0-3781 GCA_963552775.1 uncultured Eggerthellaceae bacterium
GATGCCCTCGACAAGGGCGGCAGGCGCCTGAGCGCCCTCGACGGGCACGCCCGCCACCAGAACGCGCGCCTGGGGGAAGCGTCTGCGCAGCGTGCGCAGCACGTCGTGGACCGCCGCCCCGCGCGGCGAGGTGACCAAGCCTATGCACTCGGGAAACACCGGGAGCGCACGCTTGCGCGACGGCGCCATGAGGCCTTCCGCCTTGAGCTTGCGCGCGAGGTTCGCCACGCGCAGGCGCAGCTCGCCCTCCCCCGCCAGCGCGAGCGAGAACACCTCGAAGTTCATGCGTCCCTTCGCCGCGTACAGCGAGAACCGCCCGGTCAGCTCGACGAGACCGCCCACGAAGAGACGCACCCCGCTCGCGGCGTAGCGGTTGTTCCACATCATGCACGGCAGCGAGGCCGTCGCGTCCTTCACGGTGAAGTACGCAGCCTTGTAGCCCGGCTTGGCCGACACCTCGGACACCTCGCCGACGATGCGCACGGAAACGCCCTCGAGCGCGCCCTTCGCCAACGCGAGGGCCGCCGACACGGAAAGCGCGCCCGAGTCGCCCTGCGCCCCGCGCACCGCGCTGGCGGCGAAAGGGTCCTCGAGCCTGCGGCGTCCGACAGAGCCGGCCATCGCAGCCCCTAGTTGTCGCGCTGGCCGAGCAGCCAGAGCAGCTGCAGAATGGACGTGAGCGCTGCGGCAACGTAGGTAAGCGCACAGGCGCGCAGCACGTCGAAGGCGCCTTTCTGCTCGGAGGCGGGCAGGGCGATAGAGCCCATGTAGGTCATGGCGCGATGCGAGGCGTTGAGCTCGACGGGCAGCGTGACGAGCGCGAAGAGCACCACGATGGCGTACATGATGATGGCGAGGTTGGTGAGCTGCGCTATCTGCAGGGCGATACCGATCATGAGCAGGATTATCCAGGCGTTCGAGGCCAGGTTCACGGCCGGGACGATGGCGCTGCGCACCTTCATGGGCGTGTACCCCTCGGCGAACTGATAGGCGTGCCCCGTCTCATGGCAAGCCGTGGCGAGCGCCGTCACGGAGCGACCGTCGTAGCTATCGGGGGAAAGCGTGATGGAATTCGTACGCGGGTCGAAGAAGTCCTGCCCCGGGCCGCCGCGCTGCACGGCGACGCCCGCGATACCGTAGTAGGAGAGCATGCGCCGGGCCGCCTCGGCCCCGGTCAGGCCGTTAGAGGCGGGCACGTTACGGTAGTGCTTCAAACGCGAGTTCACGTAGAACGTAGCCGCACCGCCGATGGCGAGCGTTACGATGATGAGCAGCACATAGCTTCCACTGATCATGGGAGCCGTCCTTTCACAGAATCGGGCCGAGACGGTAAAGCGCCCCTTCGTTTCAGCGAATTATACCTGAGGACCGAAGATGCTCGGAGACGCCGAGGTAGACAGCGCAAGTTCGTAACCGTGCCGTCATGCGCCGCAGTCGACGGCGAACAGCCGTGCCGTCATGCGCCGCAGTCGACGGCGAATGCGCGCTCCTCATCGCTCGACGCGTCGTCCGCCGATGCGTCAAGCTCGTCACGCGGCCCATCGGCTATCGGCAAGACCTGCCCGTCACGCGGCCCATCGACACGCGCGATGCACACCGAGCCGTTCCGGATGGACAGCGACAACCTACCTGCGAGCAGATCGAGCAGCTCCTCGCCCACGATCTCGCGGCGCCACCCGCGCAGCACCTCAACCTCGTCGTAGTGCCCGCGCGCGAGGCGCGTCAGGTCGTCGTGGCTCGCAAGCGTGGGAATGGCGATGCCGCTCTCACGGGAGCGGATGCGAACGATGGCCATGAGCAGGTCGATCTGCACGTCGACGTTCGGCTCGCTCTTCGAACAGCGATCGAGTTCGGGCCAGGCTTCCGGTCCCGAGTCGAGCGCTGCGCGCACGAGCACCATCACGGCCCGCGCGTCACGCATGGACAGGCGCTCGCGCACACCGCGAATCATGAACAGGTCGTCGATGGTGCGCGGCTCGCGCTTGCACGCCTCGACGATCTGCTCGTCGGTGAGCACCCACTTGCGCGGGACGTCGCGCGTCTGCGCCTGCAACTCGCGCCAGGCCGCCATCTCGCGCGCGGCGGCCATCTGACGACGCGAGAGCGACGAGACGTGCTTGAGTTTTCGGTAGCGCAGCCGCTCGTCCACCTGATAGCGCGCCGGGTCGGACAGGTCGGCGAAATCGTTCACGAGCCAGCCGAGACGGCCCTTCTCGCGCAGGGAGCGCATCATGGACTCGTACATGCGCGGAAGGTAGACCACGTCCTCGGCAGCGTACTCCAACTGGGATTCCGATAGAGGGCGGCGCGACCAGTCCGTGAACGAATCGGCCTTCTTCAGCTTGACGCCGCACAGCGCCTGCACGAGCGGGGCGTAGCCTATCTGCTGGGTGTGCCCGAGCAGCGCAGCCGCCACCTGGGTATCGAAGAGCGGGCGCGGAACGCAGCCGATCTCGCGCAGGATGATCTCGAGGTCCTGGCGGCCCGCATGGAACAGCTTCACGATGCCCTCGTCGGCGAGCAGCGGCGCGAGAACGCGCAAATCGCCCGCCTCGAAGGGATCGACGACGACCGTCTCGTCGTCGGTGGCCAACTGCAGCAGGCACAACTTCGCGTAATAGGTTTTCTCTCGCAGGAACTCGGTGTCGATGGCCAGCACGCTCGAAGAACGTGCACGCTCGACGAACGCTTCGAGCTCCTCCTGGGATGCAATGTACATTCAGAGGAATCCTTGTCTTGTGTTCTCCAACCGATGTTGTACCATTCCATGATAGCAACGGAAAGGGTTTCTGTGAAACTGCTCGTTATCAACAATCTGAGCGCCGGCTATTCGGACGGAGCCGTGTACGACTACGTGCGCATGGTCGTCTTTGATGCGGACGAGGTGTGCATACGCTGCACCGACGGCACCACCGACGTGCGCACACTCCTCCACGATGCAGAAGATTTCGACGCCGTGGTGGTCGCAGGGGGCGACGGCACCATCGCAACCGTATCGTACTGCCTGGCCAACACGGGAATCCCCATCCTGCCCTTCCCCGCCGGCACGGCCAACCTGCTCGCGAACAACCTCGCCTCGCCCATAGAGCCGCATGCTCTGGCCAAGATGACGCGCGAAATGCGCACGCTCGATTTCGACCTGGGGGAACTAGAGGTCGCAGGCCGGCACTACGGGTTCGGCATCATGGCCGGCGCCGGCTACGACGCCACCATCATGCACGACGCGAAGCCCTCGAAGAAAACGCTCGGTCCCATGGCGTACTTCCAGGCCGCCATGGCCAATCCCACACCGCAGGTTTCGGCCATCACGCTCACGCTCGATGACGGGACCGTCGAATGCGAGGCGCTCGGCGTGCTGCTCGTGAACTTCTCGAAGATCCAGTTCGACATCACGGTCACCCACGACAACAAGCCGCGCGACGGATCGTTCGACGTGGTCATCCTCAAGGCGGAAAACGCTTTCGGACTCATACCCGCCCTGTTCGCGGGCCTGCTCGACCGTGACGGCGACTTCCCCGACCGCACGGACTCGCTCGAGTTCCACCGCGCGCGGCACGTTTACGTCGAGGCCGACCCGCCCATGCACGTGCAGTACGACGGCGAGGTTCCGGGGCTGTCGACCCCCTTCGAAGCGCGCGTGCTCGACGGCGCGGCGCGGTTCATCCTTTCCGAGAACGGCTACGACCAGTTCGTCGGCGACGCCGACCGCTCGTGATAGAGGATTCTTCAGGCTCTGAGACCCGCGAGCTTATACAGGCGAGGGTGCGCATCCGAAGACCGT
>CAUVMU010000209.1:0-3781 GCA_963552775.1 uncultured Eggerthellaceae bacterium
CCGGGCGAAGGACGCGAGAAAGCCCGCGAACCTCGCGAGCACGTAGAGCGCGAGGCCCGATGCGATCGCAACCTGAACGTACCCGATTCCCAGCACAGCCGTCGCAGCAACCGGAAACGAGGCGAGCGCCGCCGTAGCTTTGATGGAGGCCGTTGCGCTGATAACGAAGGGGAACGTGAGCGAGGCGAACCCCGGGGTAAACGGAGTCCTCAGGCACTGCGTCATAACCGCGAACGCGAACAGGTAGAACCCGCAGCACGCCGCATACGCCGCGAGCAGCACGCCAAAGGGCATTGCGGGATAAACGGCCAGGCCGCATGCCAGGCACATGCTCGGCGGCGCCGTGTAGATGCACAGCAGCGGACGAAGCGCCTGATCATTCGACGGAAAACGTCGACAGCGCACCGTCACCGCCACCAGGCAGACAGCGGTGACCGCCAGTTCGACCCAGAAGAGCGCCGCGAGGAACCCGCGCACGGGATAGGCCCCGCCTGTCAACGCGGCCAGCACCAAGCCTACCAGGGCGACAAAGCAAGCCGGGGTCAAATCCACAAGCGAGCCGCGCGCGACGAAGCGCACGACGAAGTTGACGATGAGGGCAAGGTGCACGACGATCGAGAATATCCAGATCGCGAATGCGACCTGCGATGAAAGCGGCAGCACGTAGACGCTCAGGGACATCAGCGCCATGGGGAACGTGGCGGCAACCCCCGCAAGCACACGATTGCCCAAATCGGCGGCTATAAGATTGGGGAAAGCGATTATCTTCGCCACGACAAGCACGAGCAGAGCGACCGCCACGATGCCGCAGAGGACGGACAAGACGGGCGCCGCCCGCGAGAACAACGTTCCCAGCGAGGCGAAGGACAGCATGACGCCGCACAACGGAATCGGGACGTGCTTTACAATCTCGTACACGTTTTCGCTCACCTGCACCCTCCAAGCGAATCACCATGCGAGTCGCAAGCCTCGTACGCCTGCACGATTCTTTGCAGGTAGTCATGGTACGCGTCGCGCAAAGCCTGGGGCTTCTCGATTACCACCTGGGTTCCGAACGTCGCCAGCCATCCGAAGAACGTCGGGCTCTCCATAACCGTAGCGTGCACACGCGCCGAGCCCTCCCCTGCTGCAGTGGACGCGACGTCCTTGCCGAAGCGATCGATTACGGCACTCATGGCACCCGCTTCGACCAGCAGCGTCACGGGTACGGCCGCGCCGTTGAACATGCCGAACGTGCGCTGCTCGTACTGCGCCACGTCGAACTCGGCGATGCGTTCGTTGCGGGTGGCCGGCTCTTCGGACACCTCGATGTGCAGCATGCGGTCTACGCGGTAGTTTGCAAAGCCCTCGTGCTTGTCGTTCCAGGTGACCAAATAGTAGCAATCCCCCATGTACACCAGCTGTACCGGCGTTTCGCGGTAGAGGTCGCCGGCGTGCTGCATAACGCGCTTTTTGAACTCGTCGTGCTTGAAGTAGTGGAATTCCACCTTGCGCTTGACCGCAATTGCACGCTGGATAGCGTCGATGTTGTAGAACACCGACTCGTTCTGCATCTTGATGCGCCCTTCGACGTGGACACGCTTCTTCAGGTCGGCGGCCACATGCCTGCCGCCCAGCTTGCCGATGGATTTCACAAGCGCGTCGGACTTGCGCTGCGTGAGAAAGCGCGACGACTGCACGGCGTCGGCCAGAAGCAGCAGCTCGCCCTCCTGAAAATCGCGCGTGGCCAGACCGTATTCAACGGGAGCGCGCTGGTACTTCTGAATATCATAGCCGAAAGCAACCAAGCACTTTATGTCATCATAAAGCGTCTTGCGCTCGACGGAGACCCCGCGTTGCGCAAGACGCTCGATGAGCTGCGGCCCCGTAAGACCGTGGCTGTCATCGGTTTCCTCTTCGAGAATCCGTGCAAGGTGGAGAAGCTTGAGCTTTTGGTCGACCGATGTCATAGGCGCCCCTTGTCCGTGGGAGATCAGATGGCACTATGATACGCGCATGCGCTCAGTTTTCAGCGTAGACCTTGATGAAGTCGTCCAGATACGGTCCTTTGATTCCTAAATCGCAAATGTCCTGTAAGGTTTCGAGTCCGAAGCTGCCCAAATACGTGCGCACTTCCGAGGCCGCTTCATTCTTGTCGCCCAGGCGCCCCAGATCGAACAGTTCGCCCACCGCGACCGCGGCGCCCATCTTGAAGTAGTCGTTGTGGGAGTATGGTCGCTGTTGCTGCACGGTGAATCCTTTCCTCTCGTTCGAAAGGAGGGTACCGCAGCGAGGCGGCGCGATGTGTACATCGCAGAGGACACAGCTGAATACCTGGCGCTCCGCAGCGCGCTCCGCGATGCGCTCCGCAGCACGCTCCGCCGCATCATTCCTTGCAACAGGCCTGGAAGCGCTCCGCTACCCGAGGAAAGCCGCTGTTCAAAAAGCCGTGGCGCTCCATTTCCTTGGCGAGCTGCTCAGAAATCGGATAGGGCGTAGTCGTCGATGGTACACCGTTATTCCGTATTGAATTTATTGAGATTTTAGCGGGTCAAGCCCGTTTCGGAAATCAAGAGCAACGAATTGCGAGAACGTGAAATCAGTCTCGCTGAAGTTCTATCCGGCCGAAATGGACCCGTACAGGCACCTCGGCGCCAAGGACAACAAGCAGGGTTATATCAAGTCCCTCATACGGGCCGATATGCAGCGAAACAGCTCGTCGCTCTGATTGCGCATGATTATCGGGGCGGTATCACCAGCTGCGACAGCGCCTCCTCGAAGCCGCCTTCGAGCATCGCATAAAATTAGACATTCACGAGACCGATTCTATGGGAAGGCCAGGACGCTGAAGCTGTTGGGGTCGCTGTTGATATGGGCAGACGTGGTGTTCGCTGCGTTCATGGCGGCGATATTCGGCTGAGCCAAAAGAAGCGAGGCGGCTCTCGCACACCGAAGGTTTCTATCGCCCGCAAAAGTCCTGCGCAGCGTGCCTGTTGGATTACCAGCTGGGATGAGCCTACAGCAAAGCACATCCCTCTCATGCCATCGCCAGCTTCCTCGGGCGGTTCGCCGCTGGCGGGTTCGCCTTGCGGTTGTTGACGCTCGCTATGGTGACCATCCTCTTCTTGCCGAAAGTCACAGCCTGCAGCTTCCCTGCGCTTGCGAGCTGACTCACGCGCCCCGCAGTGACGCCGAGCTCCTCTGCGGCCTGCTCGATAGTCAAACACTTGCTTTGATCGATTGCGTCTCCCGTCACCTCGACGTTCACGGCAAGCACCTCCGCCACGCGCTCCTGCGCCGGAAGCTCGCCGCCGTCTTCGATGCGTTCCGCCAAAGTGAGCACAAGCACCTCTGCAGCTCGCCTTGCCGCCTCCTCCCGCGTAGCGCCGAAGGTCACGGCCTCCGGGAACTGCGGGAAGCTCACCGCGTATCCATCCTCGTCGCGTTCAATCACTGCATCGTATGTGTAGTTCATCGCTCGTTCCTTTCGACAAGGGCGGGCCGGGGATTGCTCCCCAGCCCGTTGGCTGGTCACCACCCGGCCTGCTCCTGGATGCTCTTCCACGTTTTAGGATGTAGGTGCTCGCCCGGTCTTCCCGCTACGGTTACCTTTCGGCATCCCTTTGCGTATCGCCTGTGGTCTCCTACCGTCCTCACGTTTACAAAGCCTTCGCTCTCAAGCCTTCGGATGACCTCACGGACAGTCGGCGGTTGCATGCAGACCTCCCTTCGTCCGTGGCCGCAGAATAGCATAATTTTATCTTTAGCTGTCGGGAAAGTATAAAGATTTATCTGTTTTTTA
>CAUVMU010000210.1:0-3755 GCA_963552775.1 uncultured Eggerthellaceae bacterium
AGGGGAATGGTTGCGACTGGACCTTCTCTCCCTGGTCGGTCGCGCGTGCGCAACGACCTCAGGAGCTGTGCTCTTGGCGGTCGTTGCGCGAGCCTACCAGGTAAGCACCCGACCGGCTTGGCGCGAGCGCGAATGCCTGATCGAGCTTGCATCTTGCGCTCTTAGGGCTGGGAGCACCCTGTTCGCAGCATGCACGAACTGCCCGATCGGCACCTTGTGGGCGCCTGGTATCGTGGCCAGCGCAGTCGGGTTCGCCCTGGATGTCGCCTCGCATAAGAGCAGATGCGCCGGACTTGAATCCTTGGGTAAAGAATCCGACGAGCGCATTCCCCTCACTTTGAAACGCTACGACGACCTTCAGGGCAAGATTCGCACAGCTTGGATCGTAGAAGCTGCGGCCGTTGCCATGGCCGTGACGGGACTTTGGTGGCCCGCAGCCGCACTCCAACTGATTGCCCACGGCAGCCAGAGGAGCGTGTTCTACGCCCTGCCCGTCCAAGTAAGGTACGTCGCCCGCCTGCGCAAATAATATGCCGAAGAAGGCGTTTCATACGCAGACGAGTCCCGTAACGTACAGGAAGCCGAAAGCGCCAATCGCCTTCGGCTTCCCGGGAGGGGTTAGGTGATTCCGAGTACGCTACTTGCTGCTCTTCCAGGTCATGGAGTCCCCAACAGTGGGCCTCCCCTGCGCATACGTATGGCAATTGTCGCAGGCCTCGGGAATGCCACCAAGCTGTTCGGGCGTATAGTCGAGACTGCTGCCGTGGATCGGATTGTACGGGTTCCACGCGCCCATGCTTTCGAACGATGCGCGCATATCCTCGGTTACGGCTCCGCCCTCGGCGTATGCAGTCAAGTCGGGCGCGTTGCCATCAAGCTTCGGACCCTGACCGATCGTTCCGTTCACGGCGCTTTCAGCGGCAACGAAACCGAACGTGATCGCGCGACCAATCGACGTGCCCGGAATGTGACGCGGATAGTTCCCCGAAAAGAAGCTGCCTGAGACGTTTCCGCATGCGAACAGTCCTTTGATGGGATTATCGTTCACGTCGAGCACGCTGCAGTTCTCGTCGATGCACAAGCCGCCCCCGGTAGCGAGCACGTTTGAGTTCGTAGTGAACGCGAACAGGCGACCGCCGGTGAACGACATAGTGGCCGTAAGATCGCGCGCGAAATCCTCGTCCTTGCCAGCCTCGAAGAACTTCTGATAGCGCGCTACCTCGGCGGAAAAGCCATCGGCGTCGATTCCGGCCGCTACGGCAAGCTCTTCGGCCGTCGAGCCTTCGAACAGCCAGCCCTTCTCCTTGAACTCGGAAAGGGAGTCCTCCATCCCTTCGTACATGCCTTCGTCGAAGATGTACCAGCAGTTCCTGCCGTAACCGGGCTGCGCATTCTGCGCGTTCGACACGACCTGGAACGGGGCGTCCTCGCGCACGAAACGCTTTCCCCGTCCGTTCACCAGAATGCCGAAGTACACCGCATTCCACGTGCGGAAGTCGGCGAACGAGTCCGGCGTGCCCCAGCGGAAGTTCATCACGGGATGCGGGACCGGGTCCATCTGAGCACCGATGGCCAAGCCCATCATATGGCCGTCGCCCGTGGTCCCCCACGACGGATTCCACCAGCTCGAGTACGCGTAATCCTCGGCCCGCGTCCACGCCTGCATCATTTCGGGGTTGGCATCGTAGCCGCCGGTCGCCATGATGACGCCCTTAGCGGCGTTCGCCTGGAAGTACCCGTCGGCATCTTTGGCGATAACGCCGGTCACCGAGCCGTCGGAAGCGGCGACGAGCTGCACGGCAGGCGTCGAGAAGCGCAGATCGACGGTATCGTACGCGGTCTTTGCGACATCCTGCATCTCGAGACACACGTAAATGCCCGAAAGGCCCGACCGCACCTCGGCATCAGCGGGAAGCGCGGGCGAGTCGTAGAATCCGAGCTCGGTATCGATAAGCGGCGTTTGCGCCGGGAATCCGCAGGTTGAAGGCGCTTGCTCGACCTTTGAAATCACGAACCCGTTCGCGCCTTTGTCGAGCATCTGCTGCCAGAAATCAGTCGCTTCGCCGGAACGGTCGACATAAGTTCTCGCAGGTTCGGGCCGCGTGCGATAATACGCCGAACGATAGATTTCGTCGAGCAGTGCAGTTTTATCTATCTCGATACCTTCCTGGCACTTCGCACCCACGGCGCCGAAACACTCGAAGCAGCCGCGACCCTTGGTCATTTTCTCGAGGATGAGCACGTTCGCGCCCATGTCGGCAGCTTTCAAACCGGCTATCAGGCCGCCGACACCCGCACCGACGACCACCACGTCGAAGTTCTCGGTACGCTCGATCTCGTTCGCGGCGATTTCGCGCGACTCGAACGCAATAGGGCCGCGCGGGCCGGGACATGCGGCCTTCCGCGAGGGCATGAGGCTGACGCCGTCCCGGTAAATATTCTCGTAATCGATGCCGGATGTCGCGTCGTCGACTGCGTCGGCAACCGTTTTCTTGCTGCCGTTACCCGCAGGAGCGCACCCCGCGACAACGGCACCGACACCCATGGCCGCAGCCGCGGCAAGCGTGCTCTTCATGAAATTGCGTCGGGTCAAAGACCCTTTAACCTCGATGAAATCAGTCATGCACAACCTCCCCTTCGAAAACCTTCCCTATAAGTATACGCTGTATACTTTGCGGTAGTATACAGCGTATACTGTATAGAGACAAGCCGTGTTTTTCGAAAGCGGCTCGAAAGCGACGGTTCGTACGATGCTACTATCGATTCGTATCGACCTCCCAAAACGGCATCGAGGACCTATGGCGAACATGAAAAGCACTCGGAACAGCGACGATGCTGCCGCACCGCTCACACGAGAGATCGTTTACGCCAAAACGCTGGAAATAGCCGACGAAGAGGGCATTGAAAACGCTTCCGTTAGGAAAATAGCGGCTGCTTTGGGGAAAACCCCCATGGCGCTCTACCGACACTGCGACTCGATCGACGACATTCAGCAGGGAGTCCTCGCCCTTGCGTTTTCCGAGGTCGACACAGCGCCTATTCCCGGCGAGCTCTGGGACGACACGGTGCGGCGCACCACTTCGTCCATTCGCACGATGTACTTCCGCCATTCGAAGGCGAACCTGTTCAAAGTCGAGGCGTCAGCCCTTTCGCCCGGCCTCCGTGCGCACACCGAACGCGTCCAGCGCCTTCACCGCGAGCAGGGCATCCCCTCTGAGATTCTCGAGCGGTTCTGGAGGATCATCGACGCGTTCCTCACGGGCTTCGTAGCGAACGAGGCCGAGGCCCTCAACGCTCTTGAGAACGAAGGGGGCACGATTCCTGAAGACTTGCCCGAATGGGCAAAGACCGTCGAGGGGGCCTATTCCGACCAGGCATTCCGCGATGGCGTGGAAATCATCATCGCCGGCATTCGCGGTCTTGCCTCTCCCGATCCCTGCAACTGGCGCACGCCGGAAGAAAGGTGCGGAGAGTAGCGCGGAGACTTGCCTGCGTTGCAGCGGTCGACGACATCGTGATTGAGGACCGTAACGCGCCCACCGCCCCAGGGTTATCTTCGTCCACCGAGCGACTTCCGACATCGAGCGTCAAGCAGCACCGCATAGATGCATCCTCCAACAGCCAGAATGTCGCATGACCCTACGCGCTCAACACGAGGGCTCGCGTACAAACGGCATCCATGAATTCCCGGTCGTGCGTGGCAACGATAACAAGGATTCCGCTTGCTGCGAGGTTTGCAAGCACGTCGCGCACGG
>CAUVMU010000211.1:0-3743 GCA_963552775.1 uncultured Eggerthellaceae bacterium
ACCTGGTCGGGAAGCGCATGGGCCGTTCGCAGGATGATGTCGGGGTCGCGCGCGAGCATGTCTTCGGTGTTCGCGTTCAAAAACTCCTGGTCGGTACCCTCGTAGACGTTCACGCCGCCGGCCTGAGCGACCAGGCTCCCCGCGTAGCTGTTCTCCGTTGCCACCAGGTAGGAGCCGGGAACGCCCATGAGGATGAGCACGCGCGGGGACTCAAGGCCCGCGACGCTCTCCCGATACGACGCCATGAAGTCCTCGTACTCGGCAACGAGGGCCTGTGCTTGTTCCTCGCGGTCGAAACGCGACCCGAGCACCTCGATGGAGTCGTACATGCCGTCCACGCTGCGCATATCGAGGAACAACGAGCGCGTGCCCACCGACGCGTACTTGGGCTGCAGGTCGTTCACGAGCGAGTTCGGTGACAGAATGCAGTCGGCATGAAGCGACGAAAGCACTTCGACGTCGGGACCCATGGGCGGGCCCACCACCGTGGCATCGGCGTAGCGCTCGGGCACATCGCGCGCGGTCTGGGGGATGCCCACCAGGTCGAGGTCGAGTTTGTCGCAGATGGTCACGATGGCGGGCGACGTGGCGACGAGCCGCGCGTCGGAGGCATCCTTATCGCCGTGCCGCTCGGGGTGCTGATCCACGCACCCCGAGAGCGCAAGCGCGCACGCTGCGACGCATACGGTCAAGAAGACGATCAGCCGCCTCTTCACGCTAGTCCTTCTTCGCACCGCGATCGTCACCGCGCGAGGCGGCGGCTTGGGCGGCAGCGGCGGCGGCCTGATCTTGGGCGGCGCGTTTGGGACGCAAGTACGCGACATAGGTTATGACGAAACCTGCGGCGAGGAGCGCTGCTGCAACGCCGATAATCAACGCGTAGTTGGGAGCCTCGGTCGAAGCGCTCTGAGCGCCCGTGACCTCATGCCCGTCACCGTCGAACTCGCGCACGCCCGTCGAGGAGGAATCGGCGGAATCGGTCGTAGGAACTGCGGTCTCGTTCGAAGAAGAGGCCGCAGCATCGGTCGAGGAAGCGGCGCTCGTTCCACTCGAAGCAGCGCCGTCGGCCGACCCCTGGCCGGGCTCGACGCTCTGAACGAAATCGGCCGCGTTACCTTCCTTCAGATCGCTCAACTTCACGAAGTAGAGCACGGAGCGGCCCATAGGTTCGACGTACATGGAAACGCGCAGCGTGGCAGATTCGCTCGCCGACGGGAAGCGGTAATCGGCCTGATTGTTCGCCGCGTCCTCGCGCACGATCTCGGCCACGACCTCCTCGCCGTAGGTTCCCGAACCCGATGTGTCGCTTGCGACCTTCACCTCGCCGATAGAGTCGGCCTGGGAAAAGCGCATCGTCACGAACACCTTGCCGTCGACATCGCGCTCGACGAAGGCCTGGGTGCCGGTTATGCCGATGACCATGGACTGGCCGAGGGCGGCCGAGCCCGCTCCGCCCGAATCCTCGACGGCACCCGTCGCCGGGTTCTCGTAGGAAGGCGTCGCCGTAGCCGTGAACACGGCCGATTGGGCGGCGAAGGCGGGAGGCACGCTGACGCCGAACGCGAGCGCGAGCGCCAGCAGCAGGGAGAATGCGAACGTTGAAGCAAAACGGGTACTGGTAGTCATAGCTGCTCTCTCGCTCGAAGGGCTACTGGTTCTCGGCGCGACGGCGTCCGATGCGGCCCGCCAGCGCGGCTAGAGCCGCACTTGCCAGCGCGACGGCTCCCGTCGCTGCGGCCGGGAGGGAATCGCCGGTCTGCGCGGTCGCGCTCGTCGCACCGCCGCTCTTGGGGACGTTGCCCGTCTTGGCCGCAACAGCGACCTGACCGCCGTCGACGCCCTGGTCGGACGCCTCGGAAAGGTACAGATGCATATCGGCGCTCACCGGACCGCCGCCCATGTCGAGCATCGGCTTGATGGACATGCTGACCGGCACGATGATGTTGGTCTTCGACTTGGCCACGAAGATACGGAACTCGCGGTTGGTCGCGCCATCGCTCGTGATGTCAGCCTGCGTACCGCCGTCGTACGTCAGACCGAGCGCGTAATCGGGGCGATTCGTAGAGAAGCGAACATCGAACATGCCGTTTGCGAGCGGCCGCACGTAGGCCGTATCGCCGAAGTACTGGTCGGCCATGGATAGCGCGCTCGTGCCGCTGCGCGTGAACTGCAGGGGGACCGCGTAAACGTGCCCGACTTCAAAATCTTGCTTAACCTGCGAATCCCCGGGGTTCGGAGGTTCGGGTTTCGGAGGCTCGGGCTGGGGTGCCTCGGGCTTGTCGGCGGAGGCGTTGAAGAGCCTCACGGCCGTCTCGAGCTCGACCGTTGCCGTGGTCACGGTTCCCTGGTTTGCCAGAGCGCGACGCGCCTGGACTTCCTCAGCAGAAGCGATAGCCCGCTGCAGCGCGGCGAAGGCCTCGTCGGTCTTCTTGCCCTGAGCGCGGGACTTCGCATCGGCGATGGCCTGGTCGAGAGCAGCCCGCGACTCGGCGCTGGCCGGGTTCACGACCATGTAAGTTTTCTGGGCCGACAGCGGCTCGAGCGAAAGCGCGCCCATGTCGGCGGTCCTATGCGGGCCGCCCGAGGCGTTGATCTCCCACGTGACGAGAATCGGGTTGTCGATGGAGGCCACGTTCATCTTGAACAGGCGGCTGGAACCGTCCGTGCCCACCTGTACGGCAGGAGTCGCATCCTCGCCGTACGTGAACGAGGGGATGACCGACGCGGCGGACTTCACCGTGACCACGAGGTCGAAAGTGCCGCCCTCGACAGGGGATATTTTGACGGTCGGGGACACGAAGGCGCTCAGATGCGCGCTCAGGTCGTTGCCGGACGTATCGGCGAACCCGATGGGAGCCGTGTAGGAGTAAAATTCGCTCTTCGCCAGAGCAAGTGCGCTCACCTGGGCGTTTACCTCGTCCTGCGTGGCGGAGTCCCGATCGTAGACCTCCTGGGCCGCGTCGATGGCCGCCTGGAGCGCCTGTGCCTTCTCGGGGGAGACGCCTTCTTGGGCGACGAGCGCCCGGCACTCCTCGAGGGCCTTGCCGAGCGCGTACCTACTCACCGCGTTCGTGTCGGGACTGTTCTTGAACGTCTCGATTGCCTGCTGCAGACGCGTAACCGCGGCGTCGACCGCAGTCTGGGGCACGCCCTCGCCAAGCGCCATCTGGGCCTCGGAGATGGCTCGCTGAAGCGCGGCGAACGCCTCATCGGATTTCTTCCCCTGTTCGAGCGCCTGCGCGGAGGCTATGGCGGCGTTGAGCGCGTCGTGGTTCACTTCCGGCGTAGGGGGATCGTCGAGCTGCTGGATGGCGAGCGAATCCCAATCGATGAGCACGACGGCGTCGGGTTTGTACGCGCCCATCACCTTCACGCCTACGCGAATCAGGGCATAACCCATCGACTTCCCCGTCTCGTTCAGGGGAACGACCGCGTCGGCGGGCGCGCCCTCGTCGGTCGGAGCGCTCCACAGAATCGTGGGGTCGCCCTGGCCGGACACGGCCGAACCGCTCACGTTGAACGAGGGGTAATAGGCGATCTCGTTCACGTACGCCGTGGCTGTGCCCACCGTGGTCGCTTCCATGTGGATGGACAGCGAATAGGCGCCGTCCTTTACCGTGAGCAGCGCGTTGCTCGACAGAGCCCCGCCCATCGTGGAGGGTTGGGCGACGTTGGACGCCTGCCGCGCGCTCACCGACACGGTGTACGTGCCGTTCGCAAGGTTCATCTTGTCAAGCGCGGCC
>CAUVMU010000212.1:0-3739 GCA_963552775.1 uncultured Eggerthellaceae bacterium
GCCTTCGCGCCGAAGCTCGAGTAGATACCGAACTTCAGGCAGCGGCCGAAGTTCTCGAAGAACACCTCGTAGTCGTCGCGATCGTTGTCCCGCATGTCCTCGAGCTCGGAGGCGATCTTCTTCTCGACCTTGTTGGCGATAGCGCGCAGCTGGCTGTTGCGCTGCAGCGTCTCGCGCGAGATGTTGAGCGTGAGATCGGAGCTGTCCACCACGCCGCGCACGAACATGTAGTAGTCGGGCAGCAGGTCGGCGCACTTGTCCATGATGAGCACGTTGGAGCTGTAGAGCGCCAGGCCCTTCTCGTAGTCGCGATTGTACAGGTCGAACGGCGCGCGCCCGGGGATGAACAGCAGCGCGTCGTAGGACAGGGCGCCCTCGGCATGCACGCTCACCGTGCGCAACGGGTCGACGAAGTCGTGAAAGTCGGACTTGTAGAACTCGTTGTACTCCTCCTGCGCGACCTCGGATTTGCGGCGCTTCCAGATGGGGACCATAGAGTTGACGGTCTCGACCTCGGTGTAGTCCTCGTACTGGGTCTCCCAGTCCTCGCCCGCATCCTCGGGCTTGGGCAAAGCCCGGGTCTTCGACACCGTTATCTTGATGGGGTAGCGCACGTAGTTGCTGTAACGCCTGATCAGGTCTCTCAGCCCGTATTCGCTCAAATACCGATCGAAGTCGTCCTCGTCGGTGCTGTCCTTGAGCGTCATAATCACGTCGGTGCCGTGTTCGGCTCGTTCTGCGGGAGCGATCGTATAGCCGTCGACACCGTTGCTTTCCCACGCGAAAGCCTCGTCGGAACCGTACGCGCGCGAAACGACCCGCACGTTCTTAGAAACCATGAACGACGAGTAGAACCCGACGCCGAACTGGCCGATGATGTCTGACGCATCCGATGCGACGACCTCGGCAGACTCCTTGAACTCCTGGCTGCCCGAATGCGCGATGGTGCCGAGGTTCTTCTCAAGCTCGGCTTCCGTCATGCCGATGCCCGTGTCCGATACGGTGACGGTGCGCGCCTCCTTGTCGAAAGAGATGGTGATGGCAAGATCCTCTTTGCCCACCTGAATCGATTCGTCGGTCAGGCTTTTGAAGTAAAGCTTGTCCACGGCGTCGGATGCGTTCGAGACCAGCTCCCTGAGGAATATCTCGCGATTCGTGTAGATGGAGTTGACCATCAGATCGAGCAGTTTCTTGCTCTCGGTTTTGAACTTGCGCATTATGCCGGTCCTTTCATGCCCGCTTCAACGACGCACGGCGTTAGCAGTCGCCGCGCCTGAGTGCCAAAAACGATTGTAGTAGCGTGCGCCGCTCTGTCAAGGAACGCCGTTCCTGTTTTCGCCGAGTCGTTACCTTGCGGACGTGCGCTACACTGCTCGCGTAGCGTACGCTCGCCCCGACAACCCGAGAGGAGAAGCCATGAGCACGTACCCCTCCCCCGCCGTGAAACGGGCCCCGTTCAGGTTCGATGTGGTGGGAAGCTTCCTGCGACCCGCCGCATTGCGCCAGGCCCGAGCGGATTTCGAAACAGGACGTATAGCACGCGACGTGTTGACGCGAATCGAGGACGAGGCGATTCGAGGCCTCGTGGCAAAGCAGAAGGCTGCCGGACTCGAAGTCATCACGGACGGCGAGTTCCGCCGCTCTTCGTGGCATCTCGACTTCATGTGGGGATTCGAGGGCATCGGACACTCGGAGACCGAAACCGGCCTGCCCTTCCATGGCGAAACCGCCATGCTCGACGACACGTACCTTATCGGCAAGCTGTCGGCCCCGAAAGAGCCGCACCCGTTCATCGGCCATTTCGAGTTCGTGCACGCCCTCGAGGACCCCGACCATGCCGCGAAACTGACCATCCCGGCACCCGCTCAGTTCATCGAACAGCTCGTCATGCCCTTCGCCCTCGAGAACACGCGGAAGTACTACGGGACCACCGAAGAACTCGCCGACGATCTGGTCGCGCTCTATCGGGGATTCATCGCCGATGCGTATGCAGCGGGCTGCCGCAACCTCCAATTCGACGACTGCTCGTGGGGCATGCTCGTCGACCCGCGCGCGCCGCAGTTCTTCGGCACCGACGATGCCGGACTGGCGGACATCATGGAGCTGTTCCTCGGCGTCAACAACCGTGCCCTCGAGGGGCGTCCCGCCGACCTGACCGTGAACACGCACGTGTGCCGCGGGAACTTCCACTCGACGTACGCCAGCAGCGGCCCGTACGACCGCGTCGCCGAGTTCCTGTTCGCCCGCGAGAACGTCGATGCCTTCTATTTGGAATTCGACGACGCCCGCTCCGGCGGCTTCGAGCCTCTCCGCGCAATTGCCCCCGGTAAAAAAGCGGTGCTCGGCCTGATCACCTCGAAGTCGCCCCAGCTTGAGGAAAAAGAGGCCGTGAAGGCGCGCATTTACGAAGCCGCGCGGATTCTGCCGCTCGACCGACTATGCCTAAGCCCCCAGTGCGGTTTCGCATCGTGCGAGGTGGGCAACAAGCTGACCGAGGACGAACAGTGGGCCAAGCTGGCACTTGTTCGGGAAATCGCCCAGGAAGTGTGGGAGTAGCGCGACGCGGTTCATCGGGATGCCGCCGGCGATAAGCATAGGGCGTCACATCTTGGGAAAAAGGTGGAACGACCTTGTCATCGGCATCGTCGACGACGAGAAACACGGTCTGTCTCCAGGTGAAGTTGCCAGCATCGCGCAGGCGTCGATCACCTCGGCATCCCCAGCGCCCTGCGAAACTCGCTCGGCAGCATGCCGACCTCGCGTTTGAACAGCGCCGAGAAGCGGCTCGCGCAGGTGTAGCCTACCGCGCGACCGACCTGCTCTATGGTGAGGTCGCCCTGACGTAGCAGGAGCTCCGCCTGGCTCATGCGCCGGCCCTGCACGTACCGGGTGAGCGTCGTCCCGGTCACGCGCTTGAACGTCTCCTTGAACTTGGTAGGGCTCATGCAGGCGATGGCCGCCAGCTCCGAGACGCGCAAGTTGGCAGAGCAGTGATCGTCTATGTAGCAGACCACGTCGTGCATGCGCTCCCGGTCGGCGGCGCTCACGGCCCTGCCCTCGTCGGGTATCCCCGACCTCGTCCGCTCCACGATGAGACCCATCGCCTCGAGCACCTTGCCCTCGTAGTACAGCTCGCTGTGCGGTGCATCCCCCGGCTGGGGCCAGAGCCGAGAGAGGAGCACTTTCATCTCGGGGAACTCGCCGTCGCGGCCCAGCGAGACGAAGGCCTCCTCGACGCTCTGGAACTCTCCCCCGTACTCCCGTTCCAGAAACCGCGCCGAGAACTCGGGTGCCACCTCGATCGAGACGCTCTGCACGGGCACGCCGCCATGGGCAATGCCGCGCCACGGGCCGTTGCCTATGCTCTGCCCCCATATGCTGTTGGGCTTGAGCTTGCGGTAGGGGCTGAACTCCTCGCCCGCTATGGACTTGAACCAGTTGACGGTGAGGTATCTGGGCAGCTCGAAATCCATGACAAGGTCATCGTACGCGACGAAGTCGTGAATGCTGATACTCCAAGGAGCATCTTCAGGCGAGAAGAAGTGGAACCATCCTCGGCAGCGACCCTCCTGCGAACGGTACGAGCGCCAGAGGGGACCGAAGCCTTCCGGTGATGGAGTCCTCACAAATCCTGATTCCTCCAAGGCCGGTTCTTGGAATGCATTGTTCATCGGCATGTCCTTTCATCATATGATGATGAGACGCAAATCAATGCGAAAGAGACGAATGTCTTCCGCTC